>NZ_JAAGPL010000036.1:0-58568 GCF_017104785.1 Burkholderia sp. Ac-20353
GCTCGGACCACGCCACGCCGCCGCGCGCGGCGCTTGCGCCGGGCGAGCGTCCGCTCGCGTCGCCGGCGGTACGCCAGCGCGCGTGGGACATGGGCATCGAGCTGCGTTACGTGCGCGGCACGGGCGACGCCGGGCGGATCCTGCATACGGACCTCGATGCGTATGCGCGCACCGGCAGCCGGTCAGGCGGCCAGCCTGCGCGCGGCTATGACGAACGGACCGACGAGACCGAGGTGCCGGTGATCGGCCTGCGCCGCGCGATCGCGCGCAAGATGCAGGAAGCGAAGCGGCGCATTCCGCACTTCAGCTACGTCGAGGAAATCGACGTGACCGAGCTCGAGAAGCTGCGCGCGGAACTGAACCGCCGCTACGGCGACTCGCGCGGCCGGCTCACGCTGCTGCCGCTGCTGATCCGCGCGATGGTGATCGCGTTGCGCGACTTTCCGCAACTCAACGCGCGCTTCGACGACGAAGCCGGCGTCGTGACCCGCTACGGCGCGGTGCACATGGGCGTTGCGACGCAGACCGACGCGGGCCTCACGGTGCCCGTGCTGCGTCACGCGGAAGCGCGCGACGTGTGGTCGATCTCGGCCGAAATCGCGCGGCTTGCCGATGCGGTGCGCACCAATCGCGCACAGCGCGACGAACTCACCGGTTCGACGATCACGATTTCGAGTCTCGGCCCGATTGGCGGGCTCGTATCGACGCCGGTCATCAATCATCCGGAAGTCGGCATCGTCGGCGTGAACCGCATCGTCGAGCGGCCGATGTTCCAGGACGGCGCGGTCGTCGCGCGCAAGCTGATGAACCTGTCGTCGTCGTTCGATCATCGCGTCGTCGACGGCATGGACGCGGCCGAATTCATCCAGGCAGTGCGCGCGTTGCTCGAACGCCCGGCGCTGCTGTTCGTGGAGTGACGAAGTGAGCGCAATGAAGAACGAACACACCACGCTACTCGTGATCGGCGGCGGCCCGGGCGGCTACGTCGCTGCCATTCGTGCCGGACAGCTCGGCATTCCGACGGTGCTCGTCGAGCGCGACCGGCTCGGCGGCACCTGCCTGAATATCGGCTGCATTCCGTCGAAGGCGCTGATCCACGTCGCCGACGCGTTCGAGCAGGCGCGCGACCACGCCGGCGAAGGCGCGCTCGGCATCCGCGTGCATACGCCGGAGATCGATATTGCGCGCAGCGTCGCGTGGAAGGATGGAATCGTCGACAAGCTGACGCGCGGCGTCGGCGCGCTGCTGAAGAAAAACGGCGTGCGCGTGCTGCACGGCGATGCGCGCGTGATCGACGGCAAGACCGTCGAGGTCGACTCCGGCGACGAGACGATCCGGATCGGTTGCGAGCACCTGTTGCTCGCGACGGGATCCGAGCCGGTCGCGCTGCCGTCGATGCCGTTCGGCGGGCATGTCGTGTCGTCGACCGAGGCGCTGTCGCCAAAGACGTTGCCGAAGCGGCTGGTCGTCGTCGGCGCGGGTTACATCGGGCTCGAACTCGGGATGGTGTATCGCAAGCTCGGGGTCGACGTCAGCGTGGTCGAGGCGGCGGAGCGCGTGCTGCCCGCGTATGACGCGGAGCTCGTGAAGCCCGTCGCCGATTCGCTCGCACGGCTCGGCGTCAGGCTGTGGCTCGGCCACAAGGTGCTCGGGCTCGCGGACGACGGCGCGGTGCGCGTGCAGGCGCCCGACGGCGCCGAGCGGACGCTGCCGGCCGATCGCGTGCTGGTCGCGGTCGGCCGCCGGCCGCGCGTCGACGGGTTCGGGCTCGAGACGTTACCGCTCGAACGCAACGGGCGGGCGCTGCGGATCGACGACGAATGCCGGACATCGATGCGCAATGTGTGGGCGATCGGCGACGTTGCTGGCGAGCCGATGCTCGCGCATCGCGCGATGGCGCAGGGCGAGATGGTCGCGGAGTTGATTGCGGGCAAGCGTCGCAAGTTCGTGCCGGCGTCGATTCCTGCTGTCTGCTTTACCGATCCGGAGATCGTGACGTCGGGGTGGTCACCGGATGATGCGCGGGCGGCTGGTGTTGACTGCCTGAGTGCTTCGTTCCCGTTCGCGGCGAATGGGCGGGCGATGACGCTCCAGGCTACCGATGGCTTCGTGCGCGTCGTCGCGCGGCGGGATACGCATCTGATCGTCGGTTGGCAGGCGGTCGGGCGAGGGGTGTCGGAGCTGGCTGCGGCGTTTTCGCAATCGATCGAGATGGGGGCGCGGCTCGAGGACATCGGCGGCACGATCCATGCGCATCCGACGCTCGGCGAGGCGATGCAGGAGGCGGCGTTGCGGGCGTTGGGGCACGCGGTGCATATCTGAGGAGGCATGCCGGCACCGGGGAGCGCCTGCGCGGGTTTCGAGCGTGGGGGTGACCGGTGTCCGTCGGCGTTCGACCATAAATCGACGCGTCAATTCGCGCGCGCCAATGTAATCGCCCGCTCGGGACACGCGGTCACACACGCCCCGCACGCCCGACATGCGTCGGCGTTCGGCGTATAAGCGACCTTCATCCCGTGCACGCGCAACTTGATTTTGTGCAGCGGTCCGAGCTGCTGATAGTCTGCCGCGTCGATCCGCCGGACTTCGAAAACCTGCTCCGGGCACACCACCGCGCAATCGCCTTTGCCTTCACAACGCTTCAAGTCGACCACGGGGGCAAACACCCCCGCGTCCTGCTTGCATGCAGGTTTCGCCGCGCGGCTCATGCCTGATCCTCCCGAGGCTTGCCGCCAGCGGAAGGCATGCTCTTCAGAAAGCGCTCGCGTTCCTCCGGCGTCATCCGTTCCCAACGGCGCCAGTGCCGATGTCCGCGCCAGCCGCCGTGTCCTCGAAAGCCGCCGAACAGTATCCGGCTCAGGACCAGCAGGCCTAGCGCATGCAAATAGTCGATCGAGCGGCCGCTTGCGAATACCGTCGGGATGACCCAGTTCCAGAGCAGCATCACCAACAAACCCAACAGGGCGACGCCCGCTAGAACCAGCAATGCCTTTCCGAAACATCTCACTCTGAATTTCATCAATCGACTCCGTTAGATATCCAAATCGTCATAAACGTCCTGCAGACGAGCACGCAGTTGCAGCACCGCATAGCGCTTGCGCGCAAGCAGCGTGTTCACGCTCAGGCCACGCTCGGCAGCCATCTCCTTGAAACTGCGTCCTTCGAGTTCGTGCGCGATGAAGACATCGCGTTGATTCGCCGGCAATTCGTCGAGCGCGTCTTGCAGCGCCTCCAGGAGTACGGACCTTGCGTAGGCCGCTGCCGGGCCGGCATCGCTGGCGGGTAGCGCGAGATCGAGCCGGTCTTCACCGTCGTCGTCCACCCGCTCGGGCAAGGGCTGCTCCTTCTTCTTGCGAAAGCGGTCGATGATGCGGTTTCGCGCGACACGGAAAAGCCAGGCCCCGGCTTGCTCGATCGGCTCCGGAAGCCGATACGCCTGCACGAACTCGTAGAACACGTCCTGCAAGATGTCTTCCGCTTCGCCAGGATCGCGCACGCGCTGGCGGATGAAGTTGCCGAGCCGCGTGCGCTCTCGCACGACGGTTGCGGCGATATCGCTATCTCGATCGTTCATCCGGTTCGGGGTGTGCGGCGATTCCATGCCTGTGTTGACGATTCAGAATCAGGAATATTGTCGTCAGTCGCAAAAAAGCTGGGGCGCCGGAGGGCGGTGCGCCACACGCTGTTGTGTCCGTTAGCGGAGTGCAGCCGCTACCGCTTCGTCAATCTGCATTCCAAAACGCGCTTCAACATCGGGCACGGTGTAGCCCAGTGTCAGCTCCAGATACGCGTCTCCCAGCACCAACTGAACGAATGTCGCTGCCCGCATTGCAGCAGTCGATTCGTCAAATCGCTTTCGCAGAATGTTTGCGGCGATGGCACGCACAAGCTTCGGGCCATTTTCGTAGAACATCTGGCCGAGATTCGGAAGACGCTGGGCCTCAGCGACGATGGCCCGGAAAAGCCGCAGACTGTCCGGCGCGATAAGGCCTTGTGCCAGCAACCATCCCAACTCGCGCAACTCGACTTCGGGTGGCACATCGGATTGCTCGCCCAGCGTGCTGGCAAGCGCGCCCACCTGGGCGCACATCGAGATCACCAGACCGACGAAGAGCGCCTCCTTCGACTTGAAGTGGCGATAGACCGTCTGTTTGCCGACGCCGGCGGCCGACGCGACATCGTCCATGGTCGCCAAACCAAAACCCTCACGTAAAAAAACGGTTCTCGCGCCGTCGAGGATCGCAGACCGCTTGCGGCGTTGCAGCGGGCTCAGGTCGGGAAGTGTGGATGTGTCCATGCGAGAAAAATAGCAGAGCGTCGAGTTGTTGACAAGACCGACCAGTCTCGTTTAACTTCCGGACAAATGAGACTTATCGGTCTCGTTTGTATGACCATTCAATTTCGCAGGCAATCGTCAAGGAGAGCGCTTTGAAACTGTTTCTTACGGGTGGTACCGGCTTCATCGGGCAAGCGGTCGCGCGCAAGGCAATCGGCCTCGGCCATCAGGTGACGGCGCTGGTGCGCCACGACACGTCGGCGTCCGCCAGCGCGCTGGCACGTCTGGGTGTGAATCTGCATGCCGGCGACCTGAGTGAGCCCCAGTCTTTCGCCGCGGCTGCCGCCGTTGCCGATGGCGTGGTGCACACGGCGTCGACCAACGACGCCTCCGCTGCTGCCGTGGATGAGGCTGCGGTTGTGGCGATGCTGTCGGATTTGCATCCCGGCGCGGCCTTTATCTATACGTCTGGCGCCTGGGTATATGGAAATACGGGGGGAGAGCCCGCGACTGAAGCGGCGGCACTGAACCCGACACCGCTCGTCGCCTGGCGGCCCGCAGTGGAGCAACATGTGCTGGCGCTTGCCGCGCGCCGCTCCGCTGCCGCAGTGATCCTCAGGCCCGCGATGGTGCACGGCTACGGCGGCGGCATGTTCGGCATGCTTGCCAACATGGCGCGTCAAAGCGGCAGTGTGAGGGTCGTCGGCGATGGTCGTAACCATTAGCCTGCCGTTCACGTCGATGACCTGGCCACGGCATACCTGAGCGCGGTGGAGCGGGCGGCAAGCGGGGACGAACGGGTCGCTGGACAAATCTTCAACGTGGTGGCGGAAGAGGCTGTTGCCATCGCCGAAATGGGCGAAGCGATTCGGGTATCGGTCGGCGCCGATCGCGTCGAAGCCTGGCCGCTCGAGGACGCCCGCACATCACTTGGGCCGTTCGCCGACGCACTGGCGCTCGACCAGACAGTAAGCGGCCAGCGTGCGCGCCGAGTTCTTGCCTGGACACCCGATGGCCCCGGCCTGATTGCGGACCTCTCTTCACAACAAATTACCGGAGCATGACGATGGCGTGGAACAGTGCATCTTTCGAATCGATTCTCGCGACGGTCGTTGCGGTTCTGTTCGCGGTTGCCGGGGTGGTCAACCTCGCGGGACGCGGCTCGGTCAAGCGCGACTTCGCACGTTGGGGTTATCCGGCATGGTTTCATTTGCTCTGTGGCGCGCTCGAGCTGTTGAGTGCGGCGCTTCTTCTTGGGCAGCAAACCAGAGTCTTGGGTCTGGCGCTGGCCGGCGCAATCATGGTCGCGGCGCTCTTCACGCTGCTGCGAAACCGGGAGCCGGTCGGGCACCTCGCCCCGGCGCTGGTGTTTTCGGCTCTCGTTGTGGCTACCGTGATGGTCCGCGGTTGAAGCTCCGCCCACGCCAAGCCCGAAACAGCGCTGCATGGTGGAAGGCTGTACAAACATACAGTATAGTACGCGTACGAAACCGGCTCGCCCCCGTGTCCGCACCACGGCACGGGCGCCGTGCCTGCGAGCGCCCCACAGCCTTCCGGCGCCGTGAACCCCGGCCAACCCTTCAGACGGGCAGACAAATTGTCATCCAGCAATCTGATCCGCATTCGCGGAGCGCGTCAGCACAATCTCAAGCATATCGATCTCGACCTGCGCACCGGTGAAATGACGGTCGTCACCGGCCCGTCGGGTTCCGGCAAATCGAGTCTCGTGTTCGACACCCTGTATGCCGAGGGCCAGCGGCGCTACGTCGAAACGTTCAGCGCATACGCGCGGCAGTTTCTCGACCGGATGGACCGCCCGCAGGTCGACCGCGTCGACGGCGTGCCGCCCGCGATTGCGATCGACCAGACCAACCCTGTCCGCAGTTCGCGCTCGACCGTCGGCACGATGACCGAGCTCAACGACCATCTGAAGCTCCTGTACGCCCGCGCGGCCGAGCTGTTCGACCGCAAGACCGCGCAGCCGGTGCGGCACGACACGCCGGAAACGATCTACGCGGACCTCTCCGCACGCACGGCGGATCATGATCCGCGGCTCGTGGTCACGTTTCCGGTCGAGTTGCCGGAAACCGTGACCGATGAGGAAGTCGAGCAGTGGCTGTCGGCGAGCGGCTATACGCGGGTGCAGGCGCGGCGCGAAGTCGCATCGCCCACCGGGCCGCGCAAGGTGCTCGACGTGGTGGCCGACCGCTTCCGGCTGCATCAGGTCGACAAGGTGCGCGTCATCGAGGCGATCGAGGCGTCGTTGAAGCGCGGCGGCGGGCGGGTGAATGTCTACGTGCTCGCACAGCAGCCGGACAACGCGACCGACGCGGCAGCGGAGCCGCAAGTGTGGCGCTTCTCCACCGGGCTCCATCACCCGGACAGCGACCTGCGCTACGCAGATCCACAGGCGGCGATGTTCTCGTTCAACTCGGCATACGGCGCGTGCGAAACCTGCCGCGGCTTTGGCCGCGTGATCGGCGTCGACCTCGGCCTCGTGATTCCCGACGAGCGCAAGACGCTGCGCGGCGGCGCGATCAAGCCGATGCAGACGCCCGCATGGAAGGAATGCCAGGACGACCTGATGCGCTATGCGGCGAAGGCGAACATCCGGCGCGACACGCCGTGGGCCGAGCTGACGTCCGACGAACGGGATTGGGTCATCAACGGCTCGCCGGACTGGAACGGCAAGTGGCAGAGCCAGTGGTACGGCGTGCAGCGCTTCTTCGCGTACCTCGAATCCAAAGCGTACAAGATGCATATCCGCGTGCTGCTGTCGAAATACCGCAGCTACACGCCGTGCGACGTGTGCGGCGGCGCGCGCCTGAAAACGGAATCGCTGCTGTGGCGGCTCGGCACGAAGGCAAACGCCGACGCGGCGCTCGCGCCTGCCGGCCGCTTCCTGCCGCGCGGCGTCGACTGGACCCGCGCGCAACTCGAAGCGCTGCCGGGCCTGACGGTGCACGACCTGATGCTGCTGCCGATCGAGCGCATCCGCCGCTTCTTCGACGACATCAGCCTGCCGAGCGCGCTGCTCGACGATGCGCTGAAGCTGCTGCTCGCCGAGGTCCGCACGCGGCTGAAGTACTTGTGCGATGTAGGGTTGGGCTATCTGACACTCGACCGGCAAAGCCGCACGCTGTCGGGCGGCGAGGTGCAGCGAATCAACCTGACGACGGCGCTCGGCACCTCGCTCACGAAAACGCTGTTCGTGCTCGACGAGCCGAGCATCGGGCTGCATCCGCGCGACCTGAACCGGATCGTCGAGGCGATGCAGCGCCTGCGCGACGCGGGTAATACGCTGGTCGTCGTCGAACACGATCCGTCGGTGATGCTCGCAGCCGACCGGCTGATCGACATGGGCCCCGGCCCGGGCGAGCGCGGCGGCACGATCGTCTACGACGGCACGCCCGGCGAGATCCGTTCGGCCCGCACGCTGACGGGCGAGTATCTCGGCGGCCGAAAGCACGTGGCCCACGCGTCGCACTGGGCGCGTCGCGCGGTGGACGCGAACACGCCGCGTATCGTGCTCGAAGGCGCGAGCGAACACAACCTGCGCGACGTCACGGTCGAGATTCCGTTGCAGCGCCTCGTCTGCGTGACCGGCGTCTCGGGTTCCGGCAAATCGACGCTGCTGCAGGACGTGCTCTATCCGGCGATGGCGCGGCACCTGGGCAAGGCGACCGAGTCGCCGGGCGCGTACCGCCGCCTCACCGGCGCGGAGCAGGTGACCGATGTCGTGTTCGTCGATCAATCGCCGATCGGCAAGACCACGCGCTCGAACCCGGCGAGCTATGTCGGCGCGTTCGACGAGATCCGCAAGCTGTTCGCGACGGCGCCGCTCGCGCTGCAGCGCGGCTACAGCGCGGGCACCTTCAGCTTCAACTCGGGCGACGGCCGCTGCCCGACGTGCGGCGGCTCCGGCTTCGAGCACATCGAGATGCAGTTCCTGAGCGACGTCTATCTGCGCTGCCCGGACTGCGACGGCCAGCGCTACCGGGCCGAAGTGCTCGAAGTGCGGATCGAGCGCGAAGGCCGCGCACTCAGCGTGGCCGAGGTGCTCGACCTGACCGTCAGCGAAGCCGCGGCATTCTTCGTCGCCGACGCCGAGGTGCTGCGCGTGCTGCAGCCGATCGTCGACGTCGGGCTCGAATACGTGAAGCTCGGCCAGCCGGTGCCGACGCTGTCGGGCGGCGAAGCGCAGCGCCTGAAGCTGGCGGGCTTTCTCGCCGAGTCGGCGAAGGCCGCCAGCGGGCGCCGTGTGGTCACGAGAGAGGCGCGCGTCGCACGTCTGTTCATGTTCGACGAGCCGACCACCGGGCTGCACTTCGACGACATCGCGAAGCTGATGCAGGCGTTCGGCAAGCTGCTGGCCAGCGGCCATTCGCTGATCGTGATCGAGCACAACCTCGACGTGATCCGCGCGGCGGACTGGCTGATCGATCTCGGTCCGGAAGGCGGTGACGGCGGCGGCCTCGTGCTGTGCGCGGGCACGCCCGACGATGTGAAAGCCTGCGCCGAATCGCATACCGGCGCGGCGTTGTTGTACTACGACCGCGCAATGGATACCGAAGCCGAGCCTGACGAGCAGGGCGTGCCGTTGCAGACCGCGTTGAACGCGGCGCGTGCACGACGGGAAGTCGAAGGCGAGGACGTCGTGCGGATCGTCAACGCACGCGAGCACAACCTGAAGGCGCTCGACGTCGACATTCCGCACGGCAAATTCAACGTGGTCACCGGCGTGTCCGGTTCCGGCAAGTCGACGCTCGCATTCGATATCCTCTTTCACGAAGGCCAGCGCCGCTACCTC
Source organism: Burkholderia sp. Ac-20353 (assembly GCF_017104785.1). NCBI lineage: Bacteria > Pseudomonadati > Pseudomonadota > Betaproteobacteria > Burkholderiales > Burkholderiaceae > Burkholderia > Burkholderia sp. Ac-20353. Next base: position 9,087 of record NZ_JAAGPL010000036.1, read on the forward strand.
GAATCGCTGAACGCGTACGCGCGCTCGATCGTGCAGCCGGCGGGGCGCCCCGAAGTCGACGCGGTGTACGGCATTCCGCCGACCGTCGCGATCGAGCAGCGGCTTTCGCGCGGCGGCCGCAAGAGCACGGTCGCGACGACGTCCGAAGTCTGGCATTTCCTGCGGTTGCTGTATGTGAAGCTCGGCCTTCAGCATTGCATCCATGACGGCACGCCGGTGACGTCGCAATCCGTCGAATCGATCGCCGCGCAGTTGCTGCGCGATCACCGCGACGAACACGTCGGGCTGCTCGCGCCGCTCGTCGTCAACCGCAAGGGCGTGTACACGGATCTCGCGAAGTGGGCGAAAGCGCGCGGCAGCACGCATCTGCGCGTCGACGGCGAATTCGTGCCGGTGGACCCATGGCCGAAGCTCGATCGCTTCCGCGAGCATACGATCGAGCTGCCGGTGGCCGATATCGTCGTGTCGCCGGACCACGAGGCCGAGCTGCGGCAACGTCTGGACGAGACGCTCGAGCTCGGCAAGGGCGTGATGCATCTGCTCGCGCCGCTCGACGGCCTGCATCATGCGATGGCCAACGATCATTCGACCGCGCGGATCGGCGAGGTCAAGGTGCTGTCGGTCAAGCGCGCGTGCCCCGAGTGCGGCACGAGCTACCCGGAGCTGGACCCGCGGATGTTCTCGTACAACAGCAAGCATGGCTGGTGCACGACCTGCGTGGGGACCGGCGTCACGCTTACGCGCGAACAGCGCGCGGCCTACGACGACACGGTGCTCGCCGAAGACGGTCGCGGCCGCGAGCAGACGCTGCCGTCCGACGAGCAGGAACCGGAGGGCGTCGGCGACGAGCCGTGTCCGGATTGCGGCGGCACGCGTCTGAATGCGTCCGCGCGCGCGGTGACCTTCGAAGGCCAGCCGATCGTCGATGTCGCGCAATGGACGGTGTCGGATACGCGTCGCTGGATCGACGGCCTGCAGCTTACCGGGCGCGACGCGCAGATCGCGCGCGACATCGTCAGCGAGATCGGCAGCCGTCTCGCGTTTCTCGAGGAAGTCGGGCTCGGCTACCTGAGCCTCGATCGCGCGGCGCCGAGCCTGTCGGGTGGCGAGGCGCAGCGTATCCGTCTGGCCGCGCAACTGGGCAGCAACCTGCAGGGCGTGTGCTACGTGCTCGACGAGCCGACGATCGGCCTGCATCCGCGCGACAACCAGATCCTGCTGAATGCGCTGCGCAAGCTCGGCGACAAGGGCAATACGCTCGTCGTCGTCGAGCATGACGAAGACACGATACGCCGCGCCGATCACATCATCGACGTCGGTCCGGGCGCCGGCAAACGCGGCGGCACGCTGGTCGCGCAGGGCGCGGTCGCGGATCTCGCCGCGCAGCCTGACTCGTTGACGGGGCGCTTCCTCGCACAACCGATCGTGCATCCGCTGCAACCGCGCCGCAGCGTGAACCTGCCGGGCGCGAAGAACGGCGCGGCGGTGCCGGAGACCTGGCTGACGGTGCACGGCGGCAAGCTGCACAACCTGCGCGACGTCACGGTCGGCATTCCGCTTGGGCGGCTCGTCGCGGTGACGGGCGTGAGCGGCTCGGGCAAGTCGACGCTCGCGCGCGATGTGCTGATGACGAACCTGCTCGATGCGGTGGGCCGCTCGGTGCTGTCGTCGCCGGCGACGCGACGCGCGCGCAAGGCCTCGCAGCAGGCGGCGAATCGCCGCGCGAGCGTGCTGGCGCGCAGCGCGCCACGGGCGTCGCTGAACGTCACGCATGCGTGGCAGGGCTGCGAGTCGATCAGCGGCTGGGAGCATATCGATCGCGTGCTCGAAGTCGATCAGACACCGATCGGCAAGACGCCGCGCTCATGCCCGGCGACCTATATCGGCGTGTGGGACGCGATCCGCAAGCTGTTCGCGGACACGCTGGAGGCACGCGCGCGCGGCTACACGGCGTCGCGCTTCTCGTTCAACACCGGCGAAGGGCGTTGCCCCGCATGTGAAGGGCAGGGCGTGCGCACGATCGGCATGAGCTTCCTGCCCGATGTGAAGGTGCCGTGCGATGTGTGCCACGGGCAGCGCTTCAATCCGGAGACGCTCGCGGTCACGTGGCGCGGCCGGAACATCGGCGACGTGCTGACGATGGAAATCGACGAAGCGGTGGAGTTTTTCGGGCCGATCTCGAACATCGCGCATCCGCTGCAACTGATGAAGGACGTCGGCCTCGGTTACCTGACGCTCGGCCAGCCGTCGCCGACCTTGTCCGGCGGCGAGGCGCAGCGCATCAAGCTCGTCACCGAACTCAGCAAGGTGCGCGACGACATCACGCGGCGCGGCCAGAAAGCGCCGCACACGCTATACGTGCTCGATGAGCCGACCGTGGGCCTGCATATGGCCGACGTCGCGAAGCTGATCCATGTGCTGCACCGGCTCGTCGATGCGGGACACAGTGTCGTTGTGATCGAGCACGACCTCGATGTGATCGCGGAAGCGGACTGGATCATCGACCTCGGGCCGGAAGGCGGCGTGGGCGGCGGCGCGATCGTGGCGGCCGCGCATCCGGAAGGGCTCGTGCAGGTGAGCGCGAGTCATACGGGGCGCGCGCTCGAACCCGTGCTGGCGCGAAGCGGCGTTGCGGCGGGAGGCGTCTGATGGCCATCTGCCGCTTCGAAGACGCGATCCGGAAACGGGCGCTCGTCATGCATGGCTTCCGCCACAAGATCGTCGCCAGAACGCCGGACGAATTACCAGCGTCGTTCGACGCGATCGAAAAGGCGCAGCGGGATGGGCACTGGGTCGCGCTGATGCTCTCCTATTCTCTCGGTGAATGGCTCGAGCCCGCGCTGGCGCGAGGCGATTCTCATCCGACGCAGCATGATGGCCCGCTTCTGACCGCGCTCGTGTTCGAGCGGGCCGTCGACGAAGCGCCTTGGGGGCCGCCGCTCGCATCTGAATCCGGCCGTATCGTCGAAGCCGCACCACGGATCGATTTCAGCGAATACCAAAACAAAATAGCGCACGTCAAGCAATGGATCGAAGCCGGCGAGGTCTATCAGGTCAATTTCACGCTTCCGGTCGACGTCAGGATGACAGGGGCGCCAGAGGGGCTGTACAGGGAACTGATCAATCGGCATCCGGTGTCGCACGCGGCCTATATCGACGACGGCGAATCGTACGTGCTGTCGTTTTCACCGGAGCTCTTTCTGTCCCGCAGCGGCAACATGCTGACCAGCCGGCCCATGAAAGGCACGGCCCCGCGGCACACGGATCCGGCCGCCGACCTGGCGTCGGCTGAAGCGCTCAAGGCCAGCACGAAGGACCGGGCCGAGAATGCGATGATTGTCGATCTGCTGCGGAACGACATGGGGAAGATCGCCCGCGTCGGCTCGGTCAACGTCGACAAGCTGTTCGACCTCGAACGCTACCCGTCCATCTGGACGCTGACGTCCACCATCAAGGCCGACGTCGGTCGTACTTCGTTCCTCGACATATTGCGCGCGCTGTTTCCGTGCGGCTCGGTTGTCGGCGCGCCGAAGATCGCGGCGATGCGCTATATCCGGCAACTGGAACTCGACGATCGCGGCCTGTATTGCGGCAGCATCGGATGGCTGGCGCCGGATGGAGACTTCTCGCTGAACGTGGCCATTCGTACGCTTGTGCTGGATAAAGACGGTTCCGGCGTGTACGGCGTTGGCGGCGGCATCGTGCTGGATTCGGAGGCCGATCTCGAATGGTCCGAGTGCCAATGGAAGTCGCGCATTCTGGAGGCCGGTGGCGGCGAAGGGTGGACGTCGCGTTGCGCGGAAGATTGCGAAGACGTTCCGCCAGAGGCTAGATCGTCTGCTTGCGCTTAGCGAAGTAATGCGCGAGCGACTCGCGGCCCGTTCCGACCCAGGCTATTCAATTCGATGGAGGTTGACCCGATCAATGAGGTGATGGGTCGGAATGTAATGGCCTACCGCTTTCAGGTAGGTTCAGCGTTAACTACCCGTGCGCCAATGCCCCGCGTTTCCCTTTGAAACAGACAATTTTCAATGGATTCGGCCGCTATCGTCATGCCGTCTTGCTTTTCGAAGCGTCTGGAAATCTCGCGGCAACGTTGCCGGACAAGCGGATCACTAGTCAACGTGACCAGGGCTTTGGCAACGTTTTGCGGCGTGTAGTGTTTGACCAGCAATTCGCGCCCGACACCCAGTTCCGTCGTCCGGGCCGAGTTGTCGAATTGGTCGTAGCCAACGGGACGGATGAGTTGCGGCACGCCGGCGCGTAGCGCCTGACTGGTCGAGCCGATCCCGCCATGATGAACAAAAGCCGCCAGACGGGGGAGCAAGCTGCCGAACGGCGCGTAGCTCACATGCATGATGTTGGCGGGCAGATTCCTGGGAATGTGCTCGGCAAAAGGGGAAAGCAGGATCGCGCGTAACCCGGTTGCCTGGCAGGCAGCAATCGAGGTCTGGAAAAATTTGTGCGAGTTGGCGGTCGCCGTACCGGCTGAAATGCCGACCGGTGGCGAGCCAGCGTCGATAAAGCGAAGCAGTTCGGGAGATAAGGGCTGCACCTCTCCGTGATCGTAGAGCGCGAAATCTGCCAGGATGAGTTTGCGCGGCCAGTCATCCTGCGGTCGTGCAAACCACGCGGGGAACATCCCGATAACACAGTCCGCTTCGTGTATCCACGATTGAAAAATTCGCGTCAGCGGTTTCAGGCCGAGATCGGCACGTTGCTTGTTCAATGGCTTGGTCAGCGCGGCATCATAGAAGCGATCCAGTTGCCACCAGGCCATGCGGCGAATCAGCGATGGCGTCGAGGCCGTGATCCAGCGCGGCATCAGGCGCGCCGGACGCCGGTCGGAACGGATGATGCTCGGTGCGAGATGAACTGTGACGCATGGCGTATCGGTAGTCTCCGCAAGCAGGCGCGGCGCGAACAGCAGAGAACTTCCGACAACCGCGGTTTTCCCCGGCAGAATATCGGCCTGCATCGCGGCGTAGTATTCGCCGCTCAAGCTTGCAAACTCCCGAGCAACGCGCCTGAACGCACGATCGGGATGGTTTTCGGCCACATCGCTGAACAGCGCTGCGTAGGCTTGCGCCGTGCCGACTGGCCGGAAGCGCAGGCCGGCATATGGATGTCATGGCCGCGCCGTGACAGTTCCCTGCCCAACGCGATGAAGGGCAGTACATCACCGTGGCTGCCTGCGGTCGCAATCAGTATCCTCATGTCGTCCTTTCCTTGGCTTGCCCAGGCCATAGCCGCTTTCCCGAACATCGATCCGCCACGATAAATGACGAACCGCTAACATACATAGCCTGTATGTTTTCGGAGTAGTTATGGCAAAGATCGGAAACGGTCGTACCCGCTGGATTATCGCGGGCTTGCGACTGCTCGATGAACAGGGTGCGCAAGGGATTTCGATCGAACGCGTGGCGCGGCGACTCAATGTGACGCGCGGTTCCTTTTATCACCACTTTGCCAATCGTTCCGAGTTTGTTCTTGCACTGCTTGCCGAATGGGAAGGCGACTATACGCTCAGCGTCCTCGCCGCGATCACTGACTGCCACGATGCACGGAAGCGGCTGGAACGTTATCTCGAAGTGACTGCGCATATGTCACCCGAGCGAGAGGTGGCGATTCGGAGCTGGGCCAAACGCGAAGCGATCGTCGCCGAAGTCGTGCGCCGCGTCGACTTGGCTCGCCTGGCCTTTTCCGTCGAGTCCTGCGCAATGATCCTGCCAACCCGAAGCGAAGCCGAACTCTTCGGATGGATATGTCACCTGAGCGCGATCGGCGGGCAACACAGCCTGGCTGTCGAGCATGCGTCAACCGAGTCTTTCGGGCACTTTCTGATGCCTTTGTTCGATTTGATGAATCGCTTGGCGAGTGGTAACAGTAAGTCAGGCGGAAAATGATGGATGGGCAGTATTTTTGTTCTTCGCCAGCAGCGTGTGAATCTAGACTACAGCCGAGCCCGCCCGATTTGCTAACCACCGCGCATCATGGACACGCTTCCCCGGCGTCATGAAGACGAACTCAACCTGAATCAACTCCTGGTGCTCGACGTGCTGCTCAGCGAGCGCAGCCTCACCAGGGCGGCGCGCGTGCTCGACCTGACGCAGCCGGCGCTGAGCAAGACGCTGGCGCGGCTACGCCAGTATTTCGACGATCCGCTGTTCGTCCGGGTGGGCCTGCGCATGGAGCCGACGCCCAAGGCACTCGAGCTCGGCGAGCCGGTGCGGGCCATTCTCCAGAGCGTACGTGCGCTGCGCTCGGACCGTATCAGCTTTGATCCACGCACCAGCCAGCGCAGCTTCAGATTCTTCATGCTCGATGTCGGCGCGTCGCAAATGCTGCCGTTGCTGCTGAGCCGGCTGGCGGAGGAGGCGCCGGGCATCCTCGTGCAAGCCATCAACGCCGATGCCGCGCATCTCGATACCTGGCTGGAGAACGGGACGGTCGACCTGGCAATCGGCGCGTTTCCCGGGCTGATGCAGGGCATGCGCCGCCAGTTGCTATGGCACGAAACCTACAGCGCCGTCGTGCGCAAGGACCATCCGCGGCTCGCACAGCTCGGTGAGCCAGATACTTTCGTGGCCGAGAAGCATGTGCTGGTCTCCACGGCCGGCACGGGTCACGGACACCTCAACGCCGAGCGGGCCATCGAGGCTGCGGTGCCGCACAACAACATCGTCTGCCGCGTACCGAGCTTCGCCACGGCGGCGCTGATCGCCCAGCATTCGGACACTGTGGCGATTCTGCCGCTGACGCTGGCGCGCGCCATTTGCGGGAACCTGGATCTGGCGGTGGTGACGCCACCGCTGGCGCTGCCCGACCTGGAGATCGCCCAGTACTGGCACGATCGCGTGCACCGGGAGCCGGGCAACCAATGGATCCGTGCGCTGGTGCACAGGCTTTTTGCCCGCCACGATACCTGAGTCGCGCCAACCCTCGTGCTGCATGAATTTCGGGAATTCGCTCTATAACCGCATGGCCATGGTGATTTGGCCACGCGTTGTCCATACTGCGTCACATATCTGCAGAGTCAGATATATAACTGGTCAGGAGATGGAGGCGATCGATGGACTACCGCGTCAACGAGGATCTCGACCGATCTCAAAAGCTCGTCGTCGCGCTCGGCAAAGCCCGCAATCAGGCGGCCTCGGAGCTGGACGCGACGCTCAAGGATATCGGGATCAATGCGCAGCAACTCGGCATTCTGCTGACGCTGACGCGCGATAGCGCCACGTCGGCGGCCGCGCTGTCGAAGCTGCTCGGCGTCGACCCGAGCCGGATGACCCGCGTGCTGGACGGGCTGGAACGTAGTGGACTCGTGCAGCGATCGCGCAACAGCGCGGACCGGCGGGTGGTCAACGTGTCGCTGACGCAAGCGGGGTGGGGAACCGTCGAGCAAAGCGCACAAGCGATCCCTGCGGTACGGCCTCGGCAGCTTGCATGCTTCACGAACGCCGAATTCGAGACCTTGAGCAGACTGCTTTTCAAACTGCTCGCTGCTTGACGCACCATTTTTTACCCAAATATCAGACATGTCAGATATCTGCCGATCACTGACAGGCGTCGATTTCAGGCCAAAGGACAGAACATGAATCAGTCGACCAACACAGGCACGCCTGCGCCCTTGACCGGCGCCAGATTTGGGCTTGGCGTGTTTGCCGTGGCACTCGCTACGTTCATGAACGTACTGGACTCGTCGATCGCGAACGTCGCGATCCCGACGCTCTCCGGCAACCTCGGCGTGTCGATCGACGAGGGGACGTGGGTCATCACGCTGTTTGCTGCCGCCAACGCGGTGTCGATTCCGCTGACCGGGTGGCTGACTCAGCGGGTCGGAGCAGTGAAGCTGTTCGTCTGGGCGATCCTGCTGTTCGTCCTGTCGTCCGCGGCGTGCGGGCTTGCGCCGAATCTGCAGATGCTGCTCGTCGCCCGGATCGTGCAGGGTGCGGTGGCAGGGCCGTTGGTGCCGCTGTCGCAGGCGCTCCTGCTCGCGTCGTTTCCGAAGGAAAAGAGTTCGAGCGCGCTCGCGCTTTGGGCGATGACCGCGACGGTCGGGCCGATCGCGGGCCCGGCGCTGGGTGGCTGGATCACCGACAGCTACAGCTGGTCATGGATCTTCTATATCAACGTGCCGGTTGGCCTGTTCGCCGCAGCGGCGATCTGGGCGATCTACCGTGATCGGGAAACGCCGGTGCGCAAGCTGCCGTTCGACAAGGTCGGCCTGATTTCACTGATCGCCTGGGTGGCATCGCTGCAAATCATGCTCGACAAGGGCAAGGACCTCGACTGGTTCAATTCGCCGGTGATCTGGGTACTCACCATCGTGGCGGCGATCAGCTTCCTGTTCTTCCTCATCTGGGAATTTACCGAGGAGAAGCCGATCGTCGACTTGCGACTCTTTGCCGGACGCAATTTTCTCGGCGGGACGGTGGCGATATCGGTCGCGTACGCGATCTTCTTCGCGAACCTGGTCGTCCTGCCGCAGTGGATCCAGGGATATCTCGGCTACCGCGCGGTGGATGCAGGGCTCGTCACGGCGCCGCTCGGCATCTTCGCGGTGATCCTCGCACCGGTGCTGGGCAAGATCATGCCGCGCTCCGATATGCGGGTGCTCGCCACGCTGGCGTTCGTTGGATTTGCTGGCGTGTTCTTCATGCGCTCGAACTACACGACGGGCGTCGATGCTTACACGCTGGTGCTCCCGACCCTGCTGCAGGGTATTCCGACCGCGCTGTTCTTTACACCGCTCACGGGCATCATCCTGTCGGGGCTGCCATCCGAGAAGATTCCGGCGGCGGCCGGCCTGTCCAATTTCGCACGCATCTTTGCCGGTGCGGTGGGCACGTCGCTGCTGAGTACCGGCTGGAACGACAGGACGATCTTCCATCACGCGAGGCTGGTCGAGCAAACGAGCGTCAACAACCCGACTTACGTTGCCGCCATCGCGCATCTGCAGTCGGCGCTCAACGCCGACGCACCCAAGGCAATGGCCTTTTTCGAAGCGTCGCTCAACGTGCAAGCCACGATGCTGGGCCTGAACGACATCTTCTGGATATCGGCGGTGATCTTTATCGGCATCGTCCCGCTGATCTGGGTGACCAGGCCAGCCAAGGGCGGCGGGGCCGGCGCGGCGGCTGCGGGTGGCCACTGACCGGCGCATTCGGAAGAATCACACGATGGACCACTACACGGCCAGGAACTTCATGCTCACGGAGAGTATCGGGTTCCTGTTGACGAGGGCGCGCAACCTGGTCACCGCGCAGCTGGATGACGCGCTCAGGGAGCTCGACATCACCAGCCAGCAGATGGGCATCCTGCTGTCGATACAGCGCGGCGCGGCCGCCACGCCGTTCGAACTGTCGAAGCTGCTCGGGATCGACACGGGCCTGATGACGCGGATGCTGGACAAGCTGGAAGCGAAGCAATTGCTCGGACGCTCACGCAACGCTGACGATCGCCGCGTGATCAATCTGACGCTGACGAAAGAGGGCGAGGCAGCGACGGCCAGAATTCCGGAGATCGCGCCCGACGTGCTGAACGCGCGGCTGCGGAAATTCACGAACACCGAGTTCGACGAGTTGTCCCGCCTGCTTCGCAAGTTCATCGGCGAGTGAGCGTGGCAGGCGCGCCTTTTTTGAATCTTTAATCTGATAGGTCAGAAAATGAAATCGCAGACATATGGATCCGGCGTCCGCACCCGTGCATTGAAACTGGGCGTGTCGGCGATCTTCGCGGCGGTGCTGTCGGCATGTGCAAACTATGCGGGCATCCATAGCGACAAGCGGATCGCACAGCCGCAACAGCTCGAGACGGCCCGCAGCCTGCCGGCCGAGCAAGGCCGCTGGCCGGCGGCCGACTGGGTCGACCAGTTCGGCGACGCGCAGTTGACGGCGCTGCTTGCCGAGGCGCTGCGCGGCAGTCCGACGATCGAGCAGGCCCGCGCGCGGGTAGCCCAGGCGCAGGCCTACAGCGAAGCCGCGAATGCGAACACGCTGCCGCGCGTCGATGCGAGCTACTCGCTGACGCGCCAGCAGTACAGCGGCACGGCGATGATCCCGCCACCGTATGCCGGTTCCTGGCAGACCGAGAACAAGGGCCTGCTGAGCGCATCGTATGACCTCGACCTGTGGGGCAAGAACCGCGAAGCATTGAGGGCGGCCGTCTCGCAGACGGAAGCGGGCAGGGCGGACGAGGAGTTCGTCAGGCTGACGCTCGATACGTCGATCGCACGCACATACAACCAGCTGGCCCGCCTTTACGTGCTGCGCGACATCGCGCAACAGGAAGTGGCGCGCCGCGAGCAGATCGATCGCATCACGGCCGGGCGCATTGCGACCGGTCTCGATACCGAAGTGGAACGCAAGACCGCACAGGCGAATCTGGCGACGAGCCGCGCCCGTGTCACCGCCTTCGACGGCAGCATTCTGACCGCGCGCTATCAGCTGGCTGCGCTGCTCGGCGCAGGACCGGATCGCGGTCTCGCGATCGAGCGGCCGACGCTCGGCATCGGCGACGAAGTGCGTCTGCCCGACAACCTGCCGGCGGATCTGGTGAGCCGCCGGCCGGACCTCGTCGCCGCGCGCTGGCGCGTCGATGCGATCACGCACCAGGTGAAGGAAGCGAAGGCGGAGTTCTACCCGGACATCAACCTGAGCGCGATGATCGGCCTCGACGCGTTCGGCTTCGGGCGCTTCCTGACCGCCGCGAGCCGGACCGCTTCGGTTGGTCCGGCGATCCACCTGCCGATCTTCGACGCAGGCGCACTGCGCGCGCAACTGAAGGGCCGTTACGCGGAATTCGATTACGCGGTGGCCACGTACAACCAGACGCTCGTTGGCGCGCTGAGCGACGTTGCGACGCAGCTTGCGCAGATCCGCTCGAGCGACGCGCAACTCGTCGACGCAAACACGGCACAGCAGGCCGCGCGGGACGCCGACCAGCTTGCGATCACGCAGTACAAGGCAGGCCTGACCAACCAGCTGACCGTCCTCAATGCCGATGTCACGACGCTGAATGCCGATGAAGCCGTCGCCAACCTGAAGATGAACCGCCGCGACCAGCAGATTGCGCTCGCGTCGGCGCTTGGCGGCGGCTATGTCGACACGTCGGCCGACGCCGCCCACGGCGCGGCGGCTGCCGCGTCCACCCATCCCGCCGTCGCCGCGCGTTGAACGGCGCGTTCACTTACTGGCAAGGAGATTTGACATGAGCGATACCCTCACGCCCGACCGCGAAACGGCGGACCAGCGCGGCGAACAAAGCAGCGAACACAGTGGCGGACAGCACGCCGACCCGGCCGGCCATGACGCCGGCGCGACGCCCCCCGGCAAGCGCAAGCGCCTGCTCGTACTCCTTACGGCGGCGGTCGTGGTATCGGGGGCGGCGTATGCGGCCTACTATTTCACGATCGGCCGCTATTACCAATCAACCGACGACGCCTATGTGAGCGGCAATCTCGTGCAGTTGACGCCACAGGTCACCGGAACGGTGATCGCCGTCAATGCCGACGATACGCAGACCGTGAAGGCAGGCGACCCGGTCGTCACGCTCGACCCGGCCGATGCGAAGATCGCGCTGACGAACGCCGAGGCGGCACTTGGGCAGACCGTGCGCCGCGTGAGCAGCCTGTACGTGAACAACGATTTCTATGCGGCGAACGTCGCGCAACGCGCATCGGATCTGGCCCGTGCCAACGATGACCTGCGACGACGCGTGGCCGTCGCGGGCACGGGCGCCGTTTCCGCGGAAGACATCGCGCATGCCCGCGACACGGTGGCGGCCGCGCAGGCGGCGCTCGATGCGGCGCGCCAGCAGGCCGGCGCGAACCATGCGCTGACCGACCGCACGACGGTCGAACAGCATCCCGACGTGCAGGCGGCGGCGTCGAAAGTCAGGGACGCCTATCTCGCCTATGCGCGCAATACGTTGCCGGCGCCGGTGACGGGCTACGTGTCGAAACGGTCGGTCCAGGTCGGCCAGCGCGTGTCGCCCGGCACGCCGTTGATGGCGATCGTGCCGCTCGACGGTGTGTGGGTCGATGCGAACTTCAAGGAAGTGCAGCTCACGCGCATGCGCATCGGCCAGCCGGTCGAGCTGACGGCCGACGTATACGGTTCGAGCGTCAAGTATCACGGGCGGGTCGAGGGCTTCTCGGCCGGGACGGGCAGTGCGTTCGCAACGTTGCCGGCGCAAAACGCGACGGGCAACTGGATCAAGATCGTACAGCGTCTGCCCGTACGCATCCTGCTCGATCCGCGCGAACTCGAAGCGCATCCGCTGCGGATCGGGCTGTCGATGCAGGTCGATGTCGATACGCACGACGAATCGGGCACGCAGCTTGGCGCCGCGATCAACACGAGCTATCGGACGGACGTCTTCGCGCAGTACGGCGCGCAGGCCGAGGCCGAAATCGTGAAAGTGATCGAGCAAAACGCGATGGCTTCGCGCGGGATCGTCGCAAAGCCGGCAGCGAAGCGCATTGCGTCGCGCGATCGCACGCGTAACCCGGATTGACGCGGCAAATTGGAGAGCCCGTTTTGAACAAAGCACCTATGAACCGCGACGTGAGCAACCTTCACCGGGGAGCGCTACGAGTGCCGGAGGGCTACATCGCGTGGAGCATTGCGATGATTGCGCTGGCCGTGTGCCCGGCGATCATCTGTGCATGCATCGCGCAAGCCTCCGGACATTGGGATCTGTTCGAACGGTCCGGGTCGGTGCTCACGATGATCGGGCTTCTGCTGGCATCACGCCCGTACTTTGAACACACCGTGACCGATCTGGTTATCGCCCACGCAGACGAGGACGCGATATTCAAGCCTGGTGAAGTCATGAGCGACATCCTGGCCGCCAAGCGCGGGCTGACGCTTTCGGCGTTCGGGTCGCTGATCTGGGGATGGGGATTCTATCTGCGATGGTGGAGCTTCAGCCTGCTGGTGCTCTGGATGGTCTTTGTGGTGTATCGGGCACGTCGCGATTCGATCGTGCAAGCCTGAATGCATCGAGCGCTTTGTCCAACCCGGACTCACGACGCCCGCAACTCGCGTACCCCCTTGCCGATCCGCCGCCGCAGCAGCGTGCGCAATGTGACGCCGTCTGCGTAGCCGACCTGCTCGGCGATACGATCGACGCTGTCCTTGCTCGTTTTCAGCAGATGAACGGCACGCTCGATCCGCAGATCCTGTATGTATTCGACCGGCGTTTTACCGAGCACGTCGTTCAGACGTCGCGTCAACGTCCGCTTGCTCGTCGCCAATGCGTCCGCAACGTCATCGAGCGCGATTGCCGTGTCGAGGTGCTCGCGCACCCAGCGGTCGAAACGCTCGACGAGCGGGTCCGAATGGGACAGGTGATCGGAGATCGCAAAGGCGGACTGCGACGGGCGCGAATCGAACACGAGGTACTTGGCCACGAGCGCCGCAAGCTCGGGGCTGTTGTGACGGATCAGCCAGAGCGCAAGGTCGAGATGGCTCAGCGCGGCCCCGGCCGTCACCGTGCTGCCGCTGGGAACGACGATGCGATGCGCATCCAGGTGCACGTCGGGGTAACGCTGCCGGAACAGCGGCGAGAGCCACCAGGTGGTCGTGGCTTCGCGCCCATCGAGCAAGCCGCTTTCGGCCAGCACGAAGGTACCCGTACAGGCGGCCCCGATCTGAACGCCCGCATGGTGCCACGAGCGCAATGCATCTAGCGCATCGATCACGTCGGCCCGGCCGAGCGAAGGCACGAGCAGATCCGTCGTCGTCCTGTTGAGCGCCGGTACGACGACCCAATCCGGGGTGGGGGCGTCTGTCACGTCGCAGACGGGAACCTGCAGCCCAAGCGCGGTGCGCACCTCCGGCCGCATCCCCGCAACGGTGATGTCGAAGCCCGGTGTGGCGATCCCCGTCGAGCGCGCCAGTTCGTTGGCCGTCGTCAACGCATCGAGCACGGTCGTGAGGCCGGTGTCGAACACCCCGTCGAGCGCGAGGACAAAAATTCGCATGGCAGGATCGATATCAAAACTGTCGATCGCGACAGTATTTCCCTGGGCGCTCCGTTTGTAAAGTGTCTCTCACCGAGTGAATGGATCACGCGGATACTGGAGAGCAAAGATGATCAAGCATGCATCATTCGTCCGACTATTTGCACTGCGAAATACACTGGCCGTCGCCGTCATGGCAACCATGACCGGCACGATGGCTCACGCCGAGCCGAAACTGGCTGCAAAAGATGTTGTCATCGTCCATGGCGCATTGGTGGACGGCTCAGGCTGGCGGGCCGTCTACGACATCCTGACGAAGGATGGTTTTCATGTGAGCGTCGTGCAGGAACCCCTCACCGGGCTCGCCGAGGACGTCGATGCCACCAAACGCATCGTCGATCAGCAGAAGGGCCCCGTCGTGCTGGTCGGTCATAGCTATGGCGGCTCCGTGATCACGGAGGCGGGGGCTGACCCGAAGGTCAGTGCGCTCGTCTACGTGGCGGCACTCCAACCCGATGCAGGAGAAGCCAGCGGTCAACTTCTGTCGAAGTTCGCCGCGCCCAACGATGCGATGCGGGCCACGCCCGACAAGCATTTCTTCATTCCACCGGCGCAATTCCACGCGACCTATGCAGCGGATGTCTCGCCGTCGGACGCTCGATTCCTGGCGGACTCGCAGGTGCAACTCGCCGAGAAGGCGTTGGGAACCCCTGTCACGGTGGCGGCATGGCGAACCAAACCTAGCTATGCGGTCCTGACCACCCGGGATCATGTCGTGAGCCCTCAGCTTCAGCGCTGGATGTATCAGCGTTCGGGTGCGAAGGTGACCGAGGTGAGCGCAAGTCACGCGGTGTTCATGTCTCAGCCGGCCGCGGTCGCTCGTGTGATCGAGGCTGCCGCAAAGTAGAGGAGCGCTAAACCTGACAAAACCTGACGGTGAACCGCGGCGGAATTCCGCCGCATTACCAATCGCCTGCATCACACGGTTGATTGGCAAGCGATCGGCCGATTCTTCGATGCGCCACCCCGTTTCGTTCCGGCACTTTTTCCAGAAAAAAATATCTTCCGGGCAATCGTTTGCGTACCGCCGCCCGGCGTTCAGTTTATTCATCACATGCCGATATCTTGAAGGCGTTCCCGATCGAAGCGGCATCGCCCCCGCCGCTTCGATCAGGAGCCGCATCAATCAGCCAATGCGACGGATAGGGGAAGGAAGGATTTGGCGACAGTTTTCGGGTGCATCGTATATAGGCACAATCTCTGGCTGGTATTGCTTGCCGCACTGTTGTGCGGGGCCGGCTCGTGGGTCACCGCGCGCCTGTTCCAGCGCACGGTGAACACGATCGGCACGCAGCGGCTCGGCTGGCATGTGCTGACGGCCATCTCGGCCGGCGTTGCGATCTGGTGCACGCACTTCGTCGCGATGCTCGGCTTCGACGCCGGCGCACCCGTGCACTTCAACCTGCCGCTCACGCTCCTGTCGCTGCTCATCGCGGTCGGCGGCAGCACGATCGGCTTCGCGCTGACGACCTGCCGCACCGTGAAGGCCGCGCCCGCGCTCGGCGGCGCGATCGTCGGCGTCGCGATCGTGCTGATGCACTACACCGGCATGCTCGCGTGGCGGGTCGAGGGCATCGTATCGTGGGACGTCGGCTACCTGGTCGCGTCGGTGCTGCTGTCGATGATCTTCGCCGCGCTCGCGCTGCACCTCGCGATGCGGCCGTCGCCGCACGCGGTCAACCAGATGGCCGGCATGCTGGCGCTCGCGATCCTCTCGCTGCACTTTACGGCCATGTGCGCGCTGCGCGTCACGCTGCTGACGCTCGACGGCGCGTGGACCGACGTAAACGCGCTGCGCCCGCTGGCGCTGGCGGTCGCGGGCATGTCGCTCGTGATCGTCTGCACGGGGCTCGTGAGCTACGTGATCGACAGCAACGTGCGGGCCGAATCGCTCGAACACCTGCGCCGGATGGCGCTGAGCGACACGCTGACCGGCCTGCCGAACCGGGCCAGCTTCAACGAGCGGCTGGACCTGGAAATCGCGCTCGCGCACGAGCGCGGCGCGCGGCTCGCGCTGATCGGCATCGACCTGAACCGCTTCAAGGAAATCAACGACCTGCGCGGC
Source organism: Burkholderia sp. Ac-20353 (assembly GCF_017104785.1). Taxonomy (NCBI): domain Bacteria; kingdom Pseudomonadati; phylum Pseudomonadota; class Betaproteobacteria; order Burkholderiales; family Burkholderiaceae; genus Burkholderia; species Burkholderia sp. Ac-20353. The sequence goes on from NZ_JAAGPL010000036.1 coordinate 25,181, forward strand.
CATCACGCCGGCGACGAGGTGCTGCGCATCCTCGCGCGGCGCATGACCAACCTGCTGTGCGACGGCGAATTCGTCGCCCGCGTCGGCGGCGACGAATTTGCTGCGCTGTGCCGGATGGACGACGGCACGCGCCTGATGGATCTGCTCGCGCGGCTCGAGCCGGCGCTCTACAAGCCGGTCAGGGTGGACGACTACGAGGTCGTGCCGGGCGCGAGCTTCGGCGTCGCAATCTACCCGGACGACGCGGCCACCCAAGCGATCCTCATCAACAACGCGGACCTCGCGATGTATCGCGCGAAGGGCAGCATCGCGCAGCCGATCTGCTTCTACGAACCGGCGATGGACCAGATCGTCCGCGCGCGCCGCAGCCTCGCGGCCGACCTGCGCCGCGCGGTGGCCGACAACCAGTTGAGCATCCACTACCAGGTGCAGACCTCGCTCGTGACCGGCGAGATCCGCGGCTACGAGGCGCTGCTGCGCTGGCAGCACGCGACGCTCGGGACCATCCCGCCGGCCGAGTTCATTCCGCTCGCCGAGGAAAACGGCGTGATCCTGGACATCGGCGCGTGGGTGCTGCGCGAGGCATGCGCGCGGGCGGCCACGTGGGAGCCGCCGTATGCCGTCGCGGTGAACGTATCGGCGATGCAGTTCATGCACGCGGACCTGACGGCGCTCGTCGCGAACGTGCTCGAAGAAACCCGCCTGCCGGCGTCGCGGCTGCAGCTGGAACTGACCGAATCGTCGATTTTCGCCGGCCGCGAGCGCGCGCTGGACACGCTGCGGCAGATCAAGGCGCTGGGCGTGAGCATCGCGCTCGACGATTTCGGTACCGGCTATTCGTCGCTCGACACGCTGCGCTCGTTCCCGTTCGACCGCATCAAGCTCGACCAGTCGTTCGTCGCGGACGCGGAAGCCAAACCGCAGGATCGCGCGATCATCCGCGCGGTGCTCGCGCTCGGCAAGAGCCTGGGCATTCCGATCCTGGCCGAAGGCATCGAGACGCGCGACCAGCTTGCGCTGCTGGCCGACGAGGGCTGCGACGAAGCGCAGGGCTTCCTGCTCGGCAGGCCCGCACCACTTAACGAGATTGTCGGCAGCGGACAGATCGCGCTGACCGGCAGCAACCGCGCCCGCGCGCCGGTTCCGGTGTCCGAATCGGCTGTCATGGCCGATATGGAACCGGACCCGCGCGGGTACCCGACGACGCCGGACACGGCAACCTGAACCCGGGTTGCAGCAGGCAGGCTCACATGAAAACCCACTACGCACGGATGGCAAGACTGGCAAGCATCGCGGCGCCGGCCCGGAACCCGGACCTGCTCGCGGCGCAATTCCGGGTATTCGCCGGCCAGCTCCCGGTGATGTACCTGATCCTCATCACGAGCACCTGGAGCCTCGCCGTCACGCACCTGGGCAGCACGCCGTGGTGGCTGTCGGTCGCGATGCCGGCCGCGATGACGCTCGCGTCGCTCGCGCGGCTGCTGCGCTGGCGCCGCGCCCGGCTGCTGGAGCCGACGCCGGACACCGTGATGCGCGCGCTCACGGTCACGAACTGGCTGGTGATCCCGATCGCGGTGACGTTCACCACCTGGGCGCTGCTGCTGTTCCCGTACGGCGACGCGTGGCAAAAGGCCCAGGTTGCGTTCTACATGGCGATCACGGTGATCGGCTGCATCTTCAGCCTGATGTACCTGCGCACGGCCGCGCTGAGCGTGGCCGTGATCGTCAACGTCGCGTTCATCGCGTTCTTCATCTCGACGCGCCAACCGACGCTCGTCGCCACCGCGGTCAACATGGCCTTCGTGTCGGCGGCGCTGATCGCCGTCATCTCGGTCAACTACCGGGGCTTCCTGCGCACCGTCGATGCCCAGGCCGAATCGCGAATACGCGAGCAGGCGCAGACGCGGCTGCTACGGATGATCGACGACATGCCGGTGGCCGTGATGACGGCCGACCCGGAGACGTTCCGCATCAACTACCTGAACGCGACGTCGCGCAACCTGCTGCGCTCGATCGAGCACCTGCTGCCGATCCGCGCGGACGACGCGCTCGGCGCGCCGATCGACTTCTTCCACCCGCACCCGCAGCACCAGCGCCGCCTGCTCGCCGATCCGGCGAACCTGCCGCATCGTGCACGCGTCCGGCTCGGGCCGGAAGTGCTCGACTTCCAGGTGTCGGCCGTGCGCGACGCCGAGGGGCGCTACATCGGCCCGATGCTGTCGTGGTCGATCGTCACGCAGCAGGCCGAGGCGGAGGCGCGCATCCATGAGCTCGCGCATCACGATTCGCTCACAGGTCTGCCGAACCGCGCGACCTTCCTTGCCGAATTCGACGCGAGCCTGCGCCGCTCGGACAAGGTGCTCGGGCTGCTCTACATCGACCTCGACGGCTTCAAGCTGATCAACGACGCGCGCGGGCATTCGGCGGGCGACGAGGTGCTGCGCCAGGTCGCGGAACGCCTGCGCGGGCAGTGCCCCGAGCCGGGGATGATGCTCGGGCGCATCGGCGGCGACGAATTCGCGGTGCTGCTGCGCGACACCGACGCGGACGGCGCGATGGGCGCGGCCGCGCGGCTCGTCGACACGCTCGTCGCGCCCTATGCGCCGTCGCCTGACCGGCAGTTCCGTATCGGCGCGTCGATCGGCTGCGTGCTGGCGCCGCATCACGGCAACGACGCCGGCGTGCTGCTGTCACGCGCGGATATGGCGCTCTATGCGGCCAAGAAAGCCGGGAAGGGCACGTACCGGATGTTCTCGCCGGACATGGAAACGAGCGCGGAGGAGCGGATCGCGCTCGAATCGCAGTTGCGCTTCGCGCTGGACGAGAACCAGGGGCTGTACGTGTTCTACCAGCCGATCGTCGATGTCCGGACCCGCCAGATCACGACGCGCGAGGCGCTGCTGCGCTGGCATCACCCGCGCTCCGGCTGGATTTCGCCGGGCCGCTTCATTCCGGTGGCCGAGCGCGGCGGCCTGATCGACCGGCTCGGCCGCTTCGTGCTCGACCAGGCATGCCGGCAGGCGGCGCGCTGGCCGGACGGTGCGCGCGTTGCCATCAACGTGTCGGCGGCGCAGCTCGGCCACGGCACGATCGCGCCGGCCTTCGCGGCGGCGCTGGCCGGCGCGGGCCTCGCGCCCGACCGGCTCGAAATCGAGGTGACGGAAACCGCGCTGCTGCACGACGAGGGCAAGGCCATCGCGGACCTGCGCGCGCTACGTTCGATGGGCGTGCGCGTCGCCCTCGACGACTTCGGCACGGGTTTCTCGTCGCTCGCGCATCTGCGCGCGTTCCCGTTCGACAAGATCAAGATCGACGGCAGCTTCGTGCGCGATGCGGTCACGCGCCCGGACTGCGCGGCCGTCGTGCGCGCGGTGGCCGATCTCGGCAAGCGTCTCGGCGTGACGACCGTCGCGGAAGGCGTCGAGACGGAGGAGCAATTGGCGTACATCACGGATGCCGGCTGCCGCGAGGTGCAGGGCTTCCTGATCGGCAAGCCCGCGCCGGGCGAGCACGATGCGCCGGCCATCCGCTGGATCGAGCGGGCCGCGCTGGCCGCGCAGGGCACGACCAGGCGGGCGTGAGCGGCGACGAAACGAGCGGATTACTGAATACCCGATAGGGATCGTCAGGCGTGTGTGCAGAATGGGCGCCACGCGTGCACGCGCGATGGCGCTCGCGAACCAGGACTGAACGCATGTCGCCGCCCATAATCCGGTTGCCGAGGACAATCGTGAATCCCGGAGGATGCTCGCGCACGAAATGGCAACTTGTGTGGCGAAGCCGCGATACCTTTTCTTTCTACGACCTTTCTGAATCGCTGTAAGGCACTGCGCAACAGCGGGAATACCCTGTCTTTTTTTCTCGACCCTGTCTTATGTATCATGACCTATCTTTCTCATCATGTACTAATTCAGAGGGCCGACGGATCCATAGCGTGACGGGGACTATCGGCAGGCGGCGAGGCCAGCGGAGGAAGCGGCCGCGGCGCGTATTCAGTCGTCGGATTTCGCGCGAACGAAAGTCGCGTGCCGCCGGGCACGCCGTCGCTCGCGCCCTTTGCAGGCAGGAACCCAACCATCATGTCCAGCAAGTCATCCTCCCGCGGGTCGGCAGACCTGCAGCGCAGGCAGTGGCTCAAGATCGCCGGCGCGTCCGTCGCGGCCGGCGGCCTGGCGCTTGGCGCGGCGCGCGCCCGTGCCGATACCGCACCGATCGCCGGCAATGACGGCGACGTGCTCGACGTCGCGATCGTCGGCGCCGGACTCGCCGGCCTCACGACCGCACGCGACCTGCACTACGCGGGCTGCGAATCCTTCGTCGTGCTCGAGGCGCGCGATCGCGTCGGCGGCCGCACGCTTAACTTCGACGTCGGCGGCGGTTATGTGTCGGAAGTCGGCGGCCAGTGGATCGGCCCGGGCCAGACTGCCGTCGCGGATCTCGCGCGCGAACTGGAAATCGGCACGTTCCCGAGCTACTACGCGGGCAAGACGGTTATCCTCGGCGGCGACGGCCGCGCCGAGATCGACCTGCACGGCACGTTCGGCACCGACGAGTCGGTCGCCGCGAAGCTAAGCCGACTCGCGCGCGACGTGCCGTCGGGCGCACCGTGGACGTCGCCGAAGGCGGCCGAACTCGACCGGCTGTCGGTCGGCGACTGGCTCGCGCAGCAGGGCATCAAGCCCGAGGACCGGATGGGCTGGAACGCGTCGATCTCGCTGTCGGGCGGCTCCGCGCCGGCGAAGATGGGACTGCTTCATTTCCTGTCGATGATCAACTCCGCCGATTGCGATTACGCGCAGCTCGACTCGATCAAGCACAGCGCGCAGGAAACCCGCTTCGTCGGCGGTTCGCAGATCCTCAGCATCCGGATGGCACAACAGCTCGGCGACAAGGTGCGGCTCGCGTCGCCGGTGCGCCGGATCGTCGGCTGGGATCGCGACGTAGTCACGCTGCAGACGGATCGCGGCACGGTGCGTGCGCGCAAGGTCGTGATGGCGCTGCACCCGGCGCTGTGTCACCAGGTGCAGTTCGATCCACCGCTGCCGGACAAGCGCAACGCGCTGCAACGAGCATGGCCCGCGCATTCGCCTGCACGCAAGACGGCGATGGTCTATCGCCGCCCGTTTTGGCGCGACAAGGGGCTGAACGGCCACATCTTCCAGACCGACGGGCCGATCTTCTGGGCTTACGACAATTCGCCGCCGGGCGGCGAGATCGGCGTGATCAACGCGTTCGTGCGGAATGCGCTGGTGCCGTCCGACCCGCCGGCCGCGAAGCAGATGCACATGGATCTCTACGCGCAGGCGTGGGGCGACGAAGCGTGCGCGCCGGTGTCGTACCACGATCGCGACTGGGGGCTGGCCGATCCGTGGACGATCACGTGCGTGTCGGCGATCCCGCCCGGTTTCTGGAGCGCGCACGGCGAGGCGCTGCGCGCGCCATGCGGCAACCTGATCTGGTCGGGCACCGAGACTGCGAACATCTGGGCCGGTTACATGGACGGCGCCGTGCGCTCCGGTCACCAAAGTGCGCTTTACGCTCTCAATGCGCTGCGTCGTGCTTAGGAGACCGAAGATGAAGAAACGCATGCTGCTGCTCGCGGCGCTCGTGGTGATCGGCGCGCTGCTGGCGCTCTACGGCCCGACGCTGTTCGGCTTCTATCGCCTGCAGCGCCATATCGATACGGCCGCGCAGGCCGACGAGGCCGACGGTGGTGTATGGCCACGCGTGACCGACGTGTGCATGGGCTGTCACGGTGTGAAGGGAACGTCGCTCAACCAGGCGTATCCGAGCCTCGCCGGCCAGCCGGCGCAATACGTGGCCGCGCAGCTTCGCGCGTTTGCCGGCGGACAGCGCGCGAACCCGACGATGGGCCCGCTCGCGATGACGATGAGCGAAACCGAGATCGCGCACCTGGCCGGCTACTACGCGAAGCAGGTACCGGTGGACAACCGGTACTACAAGCCGGATGCGCGACTGCGCGCGAAGGGCGAGCAACTGGTGACGGGCGGCGCGTGCGCCGCGTGCCACGGTGCGCGGTTGACAGGGCAGGCACAGTTCCCGCGCCTCGCCGGGCAGGGCTACGACTACCTGCTCGCGCAGCTCGACGCGTTCGCGAAGGGTTCGCGCAGCGAGGCGACGGGCACGATGCAGCGCGTCGCGCAGGCGATGTCGGCGGATGACCGCGCGGCGGTCGCGACCTACCTCGCGAGCGTCAGCCCCGGCAAACAGTGACTCATCGACAGCAATCGACTTACGGAGTTCGAATCATGGATCACCGATCACTTGCACTTTGTCTTTCCAGCGTGGCGCTTGCGACGACGACCGGCATCTACGGCTTCAAGTTCGTCCGCAAGCGCAATTTCCTGCTCGGCTTCGAATGGTGGATCGTCACGATCTCCTCGACCAACGCGCTGATCTTCTTCGCGACGGAGTCGCCGGTGTCGTACGGCATCTCTCACTTTCTCGACGCGTTCTCGCGTGGATTCGGGATGCCCGTCATCGCAGTCGCGGGGCTGATGGCCGTCACGCACGGCTACCGGCCGTCGGTGCGGCAGGACGTGCTGCTGTTCGTGCTCGCGGCCGTCGGCACGGTCGTGCTGGTCTCGGCAGGATTCCTGCAACACGTGCTGCCGTACTTCTACGTGACGATGTGGGCGCTGCTGTCGGTCTATCTGGCCGGGTTCGTGATGCGGCTGCTGCGTGCCGGGCACGCGCTCCATGCACTGACGACGACGGTCGCGCTCGTTGCCTCGCTGGCGATCGCGTGCATCTACGATTTCTACAGGATCCCGGGCGAGGACACCAACGTCGTGTTCAACTTCTACGTGCTGGCGCTGCTCACGTGGTCGTACTTCACGGTGGTGCTCTACTACGCGTACTGCGCGCTGGAGCGGGAGAAGGGGCGCAGTCAGGCCGGCGTCGGTTTGTTGTCGTATCCGAAATGAGTAGCTTTATTGAGATTGTCGTGAGCTTGTATGAAGGCCGAAAGCCGGTTGTCATGTCGGGCTGGCGGCCCGCCGCGATGCTCGTTCGATCATGCAGACGAAACAGGGAATACCCCGTCTTTTTCTTTTCTTTATTTTTGTCATGATGACCTAACATAGTCATCATGATCTACTTAAGGGCCGGTAGTGAAGCTCAGCCGCCGGTTGTCGCTGGACGAATCAGGAGATTGACGATGGATGCAAAGACGCGCAGGGCGTTCTTCGAGGATGGGGCCGTGCTCATCGAAGGGGTGCTCAATGACGAACAACTCGCGCAATGCCGCGCGGTGTTCGACTGGGGGATGGAGAACCCGGGCCCGATGGCATCGACGCTGCTCGACGGCACCGAATACAAATCGCACAACGACAACGCGAACCCGTATGCGAAGGCGCGGCTCGACGAACTTGTCGGCACGTTGCCGTTCGGGCAGCTGTTCGCCGACCTGTGGGGCTCGAAGCACGTGTGGTACTTCGCGGAGGAACTGTTCATGAAGGCCGGCGGCAAGAGCGCGCGCTCGCCGTGGCACCAGGACACGTCATACCTGCCGTGGCAAGGGATGCATTTCGGCAATGCGTGGATCAGCTTCGAAGGTGTGCCGAAGCGCAATGCGCTGGAGATCGTGCGCGGCTCGCATCACGGCGTGCGCCACGACGGCACGACGTTCCAGAACGCTGAGGATCCGACCGACCCGCTGCATGGCGGCGACGTGTGGCCACGCCTGCCGAACATCGAGGTCGAGCGTCGTGCCGCACCGGAGGCGTACGACATCCTGTCGTGGGAAACGAAGCCGGGCGACGTGCTGTTGCTCCATCCGGGCGTGCTGCACGGCGGTGGCGCGGTCGATGCCGATTTCCCCGATCGCCATACGCTTGTGCTGCGCTTCTTCGGCGATGACGCGGTGTTCAGCCCGCTGCCCGACGAAAGCCGCTCGGGCTTCACCCCGGCCGGCGTGCTGTTCGTCGAGGAACTGGCCGCGCTGAAGGCCGGTGACCCGTTCCGCGCGCCGTGTTTCCGTCAACTCGTTTAAACGGAGATTTTCATCATGACAGCAACTTCCAAGCGGCAATCGATCGTGCCGGCCGCATTTCAGCCGTGGTACGACGCGTACCACTTCTCGCCGGCGACGCGCGTTGGCGACACGATCTGGGTGTCGGGCCAGGTCGGCCTCGACGCACAGATGCAGCCGGCCGACGGCGTGCAGGCGCAGGCGCAGATCGCGTTCGAATGCCTGAAGATGATTCTCGAGGAGGCCGGCGCAAGCCTTGCCGACGTCGTCGAGCTGACGACCTTCCATACGGACCTGCAGCGCGAGACCGAGGGCTTCGCGGCGGTCAAGGACGTGTATTTCCCGAACCGCTATCCGTCGTGGACGGCCGTCGGCGTGACGCAACTCGCGCTGCCGGGCCTTTGCGTCGAGATTCGAGCCGTGGCGGTGGCCGGGTCGGGCAAGGACTGACGCAGCATGGATGGTTTTGCACCGGGCCTGCGTTCCACATGAATCGCAGTCCTGAGTAAAAAGGTATCGAGATTCAAACCAGTCGACAGGCGGCCGGCCGGCTTTGCGGGCCGGCCGCGATCAGAGAGCGACGCCATCGTCGGCCGATGATGGCGATCGCAGCGAACGCGCTTCGTCCACGACGGGCGAGCGAAGGCGGAGTGGGAAGGAGAACCGAGATGAAGAAGCAGAGATTCTGGGCCGTGTCGGCGATCGCGGCCGCTGCATGTATCGCGATCGGCACCGCGGCGGCGGCGGACGACCTGACGCCGACCGGTGCCGATCGCGCGGCGAGCAAGGATGGCGCGGTGCCGGCCTATGCCGGCCGGCAGTCGCCCGATGCGGGCTGGGCGTGGGGCAAGGTGCGCGGCGATTTCTGGAAGCACCGCAACGAGAAGCCGCTTTTTTCGATCGATGCGGCCAACGTCGACAAGTACGCGGACAAGCTGTCGCCGGGGCAGGCCGCGCTGATCAAGCAGAAGAAAGGCTACCGGATGGACGTCTACCCGTCCCATCGCGAATGTCAGTTGCCGGACGTCGCCGAGCAGAGCTCGAAGGCGAACCTTACCGCGGCGAAGCTGGATTCGACCGGCGAGAACCTCGCGGCCGCCGTGCTGCCGGGCGTGCCGTTCCCGCAGCCGAAGAGCGGCGTGGAAGCGATGCTGAACTACGAGATGCGCTATCGCGGCGAAGGCGTCGAATGGGCGCAGGTCGTGACCGCCATTGCGCCGCGTCCGGGCAGCAGCGACTGGATCGACGCGTTCGGCCCGCAGGCCTTCTACTTCCCGTCGGCCAAGCTCGGCAAGCACTCACCGCAGGATGTCGACCAGTTGAGCGCGGCCGTCTACTTCCAGATGAATTCGCCGGCCGCGCTCGCCGGGCAGGCCTTCGTCCAGCGGCAGTACTTCAACAAGGACTCGGAAACCTACTACTACTTCCCGGGTCAGAGGCGCGTGAGACGCATGCCGGCCTATACGCACGACGCGCCGCTGATCGGGTTCGAGAACCAGTATCTGATCGACGAGGCGAACATGTTCAACGGCTCGCTCGACCGGTTCAACTGGAAGCTGGTCGGCAAGAAGGAAATGGTCGTCCCGTACAACGCGTTCGGCATGTACAACTTCAAGGGCAAGCTGCATGACGTCGCGACGCCCGACGGTCTTGCCGCCGCGAACCGCCGCTACGAGACGCACCGCGTGTGGGTCGTCGAGGCGACGCTCAAGCCGAGCGCGCGCCATGTCGCGTCGAAGAAGGTGTTCTATCTCGACGAGGACAGCTGGCTCGCACTCGTCGGCGAGGACTACGACGCGCAGGGCAAGTTGTGGAAGGTGCGGGAGAGTTATCCGATTCCCGTCTGGGAGCTCGGCGGCACCTGCGACAACGAGCCGCTCGCGCAGTACGACATGATCAACGGCCGATACGTGTTCGATGCGTCGTCCATCGGTCAGGGCAAGGACATCCGCTGGCTCGAGCAGCCGGACGACCCGCGCTTCAAGTCGGATTTCTACACGGCGGAGTCGCTGCGCTCGGTCAGCGAGCGTTGAAGGGAGTCGACTGACGAACACAAGGACCGGCGCGCACAGCGACGCGCCGGCGTCGAACAGGGGTGGAGCGAATCATGGAAGCGGAACGGATAATCAGGAATGCTACGGTATTGATTGCGGTCGCGGGTACGAGTGCCGCGGCGTCGAGCGCGTACGGCTACGATTTCACGATGGGCAATGGTGACCTGCAGGGCTCGTGGGTCACGAACCTGACGGCCGGCGCCGGGATCCGGACCAAGAACCCGAGCTGCTCGCTCACCGGCGACCCGAATGCATTCGGCTGCGGCGCGGCCGCGAACACCAACCAGTGGGGTTACGCAGACAATGGCGACCTGAACTACCGCAAGGGCCAGCCGTTCAGCACCTACATCAGCGCGACCAGCGAGCTGTTGCTGAAGATGCCGGGCGAAGGGTTGAAGTTCATGGTGCGCGGCACCGGCATGTACGACTTCCTTGCCGGCAATACGAACCGCACGCCGTTGTCGAGCACGGCGGCTGCGCAGGTCGTCTACAACGCGCAGTTGCTCGACCTGTGGGCGCAGAAGGACTTCACGATCGGCGGGCGCAACGCGCACGTGCGACTCGGCAACCAGGTGATCAACTGGGGCGAGAGCATGTTCGCGCAGAGCGGCATCAACGCGACGAACTCGATCGACGTGCAGAAGCTGCTGATTCCCGGCTCGCAGCTCAAGCAGGCGCTGCTGCCGGCGCCGATGGCGAGCTTCGCGGCCGATCTGTCGCACGGGTTCAGCACCGAGGCGTACTACCAGTTCCAGTGGAACGGCAACCGCTATCCGCCGGTCGGGTCGTACTGGTCAGTGACGAACGGGTTCGGTCGCGGCGCCGAGCCGTTCACGATCAACACCGGCAACCTGAACGTGACCGGCCCGAGTGCGGGCACGATCGCCAATGCGATCGGCGGACCGGGCGCGGCCGGCAACCAGGACACGCTCAACGCGATCAAGAACGGGCTCGTGAACGGTGCGTACGCCGGGCCGCCGTTCAACGATATCGGCTTGCCGAGCACGACGAACCTGCCGGCGAAATACCGGCCGCAGTTCGGCGTGAAGTTCAACTACTCGCCTCGTTCGTTCGATGCAAATTTCGCGTTCTACTACCTGAATTACACCGACAAGTCGCCGGTGCTCGCGTCGCTCGCGAACGGGACGGAGCAATGGTCGTATCTCGGCCGGCGTCAGCTGTTCGGCGTCAGCGCGAACTTCGGGCTCGGGCCCTGGGCGATCGGCACCGAGCTGTCGTACCGGCCGCGCGATGCGGTCGCGCTGTCGGGCTGCTATGGCGCGGGCGGCCCGCTCGACCTGAACACGAACGGCGTGGCGGGCATCGACTGCCAGCAATGGGTCGACAAGAAGAAGTTCCAGTACGACCTCAACGGGCTGCTCGCGCTGACGCGCAGCGAATACCCGTTCCTGAAGCTGCTCGGCGCCGATTCGGCCGCGCTGACGTGGGAGCTGACGTGGATCTACTACCCGGGGCTGAGTTCGAGCGGCGTCACGCGCACGATCGACGGGCAGACCGTCACGCAGGTGCCGCAGACCGGCTACCTGCCGTGGCTGAACAACGGATCGGCGGCCGGCTATCCGATCGGGATGGGCCAGGGCACGTCGAGCTCGGTGGGCGCGACGATCGACTTCAACTGGACCTATGACGGCTCGCTGATTTCCGGATGGCAGGTCACGCCGGGCGTGACGTTCTCCGACGGGCTGTACGGCTACACGCCGACGTTCACCGCGAATTACATGCAGGGCGCGAAGTCAGTGAACGTCTACGTGCTGTTCAACCAGAACCCGCCGAACTGGCAGGCCGGCATCAACTTCACCGCGTTCTGGGGCGGCCACAACACGGTGGGGCAGCCGTACGCGGACCGGAATTTCGTCGGGTTGTTCGTCACGCGGAATTTCTGACGGTGGCGGGATGGCAGGTGGCGTGCGTCGCACGTCACAGGAATACATGAGGGAGTAACGTCGTGCTCAATCGTCTGGTCGTTCGCCTGGAAAGGTTCTTCTTCGGTCATCGCGCGCTCGTGCTCGCGGCGATCGCGTTGTTCACCGTTGCGATGGCCGTGTTCGCCGTGCAACTGCGGATGGATGCCGGTTTCGAAAAGCAGATGCCGATCGGGCACGAGTACATCCGCACGTTCCAGCAATACCGGAACGACCTGCTCGGCGCGAACCGGATCACGGTGGTCGTGCGGGCGAAGCACGGGTCGATCTGGTCGAAGGAGGGGCTGACACGGCTGTACGACGTCACGCAGGCCGTCACGTACTTGCCGAACGTTGACCGGATCGGCGTGCGTTCGCTGTGGACGCCGAACGCGTTCGTCAACGAAGTGACCGACGAAGGCTTTCGCGCGGAGCCGATCATTCCCGGCACGGTCACGCCCGACCAGTTGACGCAGGACGTCGTGGCCCGCGTGCGCCGCGCAACGACGCTCGGCGGCTATGTCGGCACGCTCGTGTCGCACAACGAAGACAGCGCGATGATCACGGCCGAGCTGAACGAGCGCGACAGCGCCGGCAAGGTGCTCGACTACGTCGCATTCAATCATTTGCTCGAAAGCAAAATCCGCAAGCCGTTCGAGGATGCCGGGTACGAGATCCAGATCATCGGCTTCGCGAAGCAGATCGGCGATATCGCCGACGGTGCAACGGCCGTGCTCGGCTTCTGCGCGGTCGCGCTGCTGCTGACCACGCTCGCGGTGTACTGGTACTGCCATTCGGCGCGCTTCACGGTGCTGCTGGTCGCGTGTTCGCTGACGTCGCTCGTGTGGCAGTTCGGCACGCTGAAGCTGCTCGGGTTCGGCCTCGATCCGCTCGCGGTGCTGGTGCCGTTCCTGGTGTTCGCGATCGGCGTGTCGCATGGCGTGCAGCAGGTGAACTTCATCGTCCGCGAGATCGCGCACGGGCAGAGTTCGTTCGATGCGGCACGGCACAGCTTCAGCGGCCTGCTGATCCCCGGCGTGCTTGCGCTGATCACGGCGTTCGTGTCGTTCATCACGCTGCTGCTGATCCCGATTCCGATGGTGCGCGAGCTGGCGATCACCGCATCGCTCGGCGTGGCATACAAGATCGTCACGAACCTGATCCTGTTGCCGGTCGCCGCGTCGTGCTTCAACTTCACGAAAACCTATGCGGACAACTCGCTGAAGCGCGCGCAGCAGCGTGCGAAGCCGCTGCGCGTGCTGGCCCGCGTGGCCGAACCGAAGTACGCGAGCGTGACGGTCGCGCTGACGGTGGCGATCTTCGCGCTCGCCGCCTGGCAAAGCTGCGACCGCGTGATCGGCACGCTGCAACCGGGCGCGCCGGAACTGCGCGCGGACGCACGTTTCAACCGCGATGCGACGTCGATCGCCGGCAACTACGACATGGGGCTCGACTGGCTGACGGTGGCGATCGAATCGAACGGCAAGGCCTGCAACAACCCGGCGGTCGGGCTGTACGAAGACGACTTCTCGGCCGCGATGAAAACCGAGCCGGGCGTCGTATCGGTGCAGTCGTATTCGGCGATGCTGCGCGCGTACAACCAGGGCTACAACGAAGACTTCCCGAAGATGAACGTCGTGCCGATCGACGGCGAGAACTACGGTGCGGTGTCGGTCGACGTGTCGCGCGTGAAGGGCTTCATGAACCGCGATTGCGGGATGACGGCCGTGCACCTGTTCCTGACCGATCACAAGGCGACGACGATCAACCGGATCCTTGACGACGTGAAGCAGTACCGCGCGTCGCATCCGTTCCCGGGCATCACGGTGCGGCTGGCTGCCGGCAATGCAGGCGTGCTGGCCGCGACCAACGACGAAGTCGAGAAGAGCGAGCTGCCGATGATGCTCTACGTGTATGCCGCAATCCTGATTCTCGTGTTCCTCGCGTACCGCGACTGGCGCGCGATGCTCGCGTGCTGCGTGCCGCTGTCGGTCGCGACCTTCATCGGCTACTGGTTCATGAAGGAGCTGCAGATCGGGCTGACGGTTGCGACGTTGCCGGTGATGGTGCTGGCAGTGGGCATCGGCGTCGATTACGCGTTCTATATCTACAACCGGCTGCAGGTGCATCTCGCGGGCGGCCAGGACATCGTGAAGGCCGTGCAGCACGCGATGCTCGAAGTGGGCGTCGCGACGATCTTCACGGCCATCACGCTGGCGATCGGCGTCGCGACGTGGAGTTTCTCGGCGCTCAAGTTCCAGGCCGACATGGGCAAGCTGCTCGCATTCATGTTCGTCGTGAACCTGGTGATGGCGATGACCGCGCTGCCTGCGCTCGCGTCGCTGCTCGAACGCTGGTTCCCGCGCCGCAAGCCGGCCCGCGCACCGGGCCTGTTCAGTCACTGATGCCCGCGCACACCACTACAGAGGCTCATCCATGATCAAGACGCTAGTTGCCTGTATCGCGCTCTGCGCCGCCGCGAAGGCCTTCGCGCAAGCGCAGGACGGAACGGTCGCGGCCTGGGCCGCGAAGCCCGCGCACGCGTGGGCCACGCCGACACACATGATGCTGATGGACGCGGCGCGTGCCGGGTCGCGGGTCGTCGCGGTCGGCGAACACGGCATCGTGCTGCTGTCCGACGACGACGGCAAAACCTGGCGGCAGGCACGACGCGTGCCGGTGTCGGCGACGCTGTCGGCCGTGTCGTTCGCGGATGCGAAGCACGGCTGGGCCGTCGGCCAGTGGGGCGCGATTCTCGCGTCCGACGATGGCGGCGATACGTGGATCACGCAGCGACTCGATACGTCGGTCGACCAGCCGCTGTTCTCGGTGCTGTTCACGAATGCGCAGGACGGCATCGCGGTCGGCCTGTGGTCGCTGATGCTGCAGACCCATGACGGCGGCAAGACGTGGGCCCGCACAACGCTGCCGAAGCCGCCGGGCGGCGGCAAGGCCGACCGCAATCTCTATCACGTGTTTGCCGACGCCGCGCACGCGCTTTACGTCGCGTCGGAACAGGGGATGGTGCTCAAGTCGGCCGATGGGGGCGCGAACTGGACTTATCTGCCGACGGGCGGCAAGGGCACGTTGTGGTCGGGCGTCGCGATGCCCGACGGCCGGATCGTGGTGGGCGGGCTGCTCGGCAGCCTGTTCGAGAGCCGCGACGGCGGCACGACGTGGGCCGCACAGCACACCGGCACGCGCAGTTCGATTACCGACCTGGTCGCCACCGACGGCGGGCTGACCGGTGTCGGGCTCGACGGCCTCGTGCTGACGCAGCGCGTGGCGGGCGGCCCGTTCGACGTCGCACAGCGTGCGGATCGCGCGACGCTCACCGCCGCGTTGATCGATGCTCGTGGCAAGCCGGTGCTGTTTTCGCAGGACGGCGTGCTGGCCGCGCCGTGAGTTGAATCCGCAGAAAAGCAAGGAACGATGGAGTACGCAAAATGAAGAGCAAGTACAAGCCGGACCCGCAGGCCCGGCGGCGGATATTGCGCGTCGCGGCCGCGGGTGCCGCGTCGCTCGCAGCTGGCGAGGTGTCGTTCGCCGAAGGGGCGGCGTCGGCGTTCGCCGATCGCGGCGTGTTCGATGTCGTCGTCATCGGCGCGGGGCTTGCCGGGTTGACTGCCGCGCGCGACCTGAAGCGCGCCGGATGCGGATCATTCGTCGTGGTCGAGGCGCGTGATCGCGTCGGCGGGCGGACCTACAACCACGACCTCGGGCAAGGCGTGGTGTCCGAGGCCGGCGGCCAGTGGATTGGCCCCGGCCAGACGGCGATCGCCGATCTCGCGCGCGAACTCGGTGTCGATACGTTCCCGACTTATTACGCGGGCAAGACGGTCGTGCTGGCCGGCGATGCCCGTGTTGCCCAGGATTTCCACGGCGGCTCGGGTGGCGACGACGCGATCGGCGCGAAGCTCGGTGCGCTTGCACGCGGCGTGCCGTCCCGTGAACCGTGGACCGCGCAGCACGCGGCGGAGTTCGACAAACTGACCTACGGCGACTGGCTGCTCAAGCAGGGCGTTACCTACGAGGACGGCTACTTCCTCGGCCTCGCGGCGAAGCTGTCGCTCGGCGGCGCACCGGCGCAGCTCGGGCTGCTGCACTACCTGTCGATGATCAACAGCGCCGATTGCGACTACGCGAAACTCGAATCGATCAAGGGCGGCGCACAGGAGACGCGGTTCGTCGGCGGCTCGCAGGTGTTGAGCGTCCGGATGGCGAGCGAACTCGGTGCGAAGGTGCAGTTGTCCTGCCCGGTGCGCAAGATCTCGGGCTGGGATCGCGACGTGGTCGACGTGCAGACCGATCGCGGCATGCTTCGCGCACGGCGCGTGATCGTCGCACTCAATCCGGCGCTGTGCCAGCAGATCGCGTTCGATCCGCCGTTGCCCGACGGCCGCGCGCAATTGCAGCGGAACTGGCCGGCGAACGCGCCGATGCGCAAGACGGTACACGTGTACGACCGGCCGTTCTGGCGCAACGACGGCTACAACGGGCAGATCTTCGAAGTTGGCGGCCCGGTCTTCATGGCGTACGACAACTCGCCGCCGGACGGCTCGGTCGGCGTGCTCGCCGCGTTTGTCGCGCCGGGTGCGCTGCCGGCCGAACCGAAGGCGGCCGAACGGATGCTGTCGGCCATCTATGCACGCGCGCTCGGCGACAAGGCGCTGCACCCCACGCAGTTCCACGACTACGACTGGGGGCGCGTCGATCCGTGGACGCTGCAGTGCATACACCCGCTGCCGCCCGGTTTCTGGACGAAATGGGGTAAGTACCTGCGCCCGGAGGCCGGCCGGCTGATCTGGTCGGGCACCGAAACGGCCGACCTGTGGCCCGGCGCGATGGACGGCGCGGTGCGCTCCGGGCACCGCGCGGCGCTGCAGGCGCTCGGCAAGCTGGCCGGCCGTGGCGGGGAGGCGTGAATGAAACGAACCCTGATGATCGGCGTCGCGCTTGCGGTGGCGGGCGTGTTGGCCGCAGGCGCGTGCTACGGCCCCGACCTCGTCGACGGCATGCGTTACCAGAAGGCGATGGCCGCGATCGGCGCAGCCGACAAGGCCAACGGCGGCGCGTGGCCGCAGCAACAGGAGATGTGCTTTTTCTGCCATGGCGTGCGCGGCCAGTCGCGGAACGCGGGGTACCCGTCGCTGTCCGGGCAGCCGGCGACGTATATCGCCGCGCAACTGCGCGCGTTCGCGAGCGACCGGCGGCGCAACGCATACATGGGACCGCTCGCACGCGAGCTCGACGACGCCAGGATCCACGCGCTGGCGACCTATTTCGCGCGGCAGGCACCGGCGCGCAACGAGGCCGTGCCGGCCGACGCCGCGCTCGACCGGCGCGGGATCGCGCTGGTCGAGGCCAGAAGCTGCCGCGCGTGTCACGGCGCGGCGCTGACGGGCAAGGATCCGGCGCCGCGCCTCGCGGGCCAGGGGCAGCTCTACCTGGAAATGCAGTTGTCGGCCTTCCGGTCGGGAGCGCGGCACGATCCGACCGGCGCGATGAACGGGGTGGCCGCAACGCTGTCCGGCGACGATACGCGCGCCCTTGCGCACTACCTGGCCGGCCTGTCGCCGGACGGAGCGGCCCGATGATGCGCGCAGCGCGTCAGGGCCGGGAATACCCTGCCTTTTTCTTTGCCGTTTACTTTGTCATAGTGACCTAACATTGGTGATGTGTTCTACAAACGAAACACCCCCCGGATGTGAAGCGGCAGTACCCGACTTTGGACCGAACCGGTTTTTGACAACTCACGTTTCAGGAGACAACCATGGCTAAGCACCCCGTCGTCGTTTATGGCGCAAGCGGTTATACCGGCATGTTGATCATGGACTGGCTGATCGACCAGAACATCCCGTTTACGGCGGTTGCGCGCAACGCGGGCCGCGCGAAGGAAATGATGGCGCAGCGCGTCGTGCGCCTCGAATCGGCGGAATACGAAATCATCGAGGCGGAGCACGACGTCGATGCGCTCGTGAAGGCATTCAGCGGTGCGAAGGTGGTGTGCAATACGGTGGGGCCGTTCTCGAGCTTCGGGCTCGTCGGCGTCGAGGCCGCGCTGAAGGCCGGCTGTCACCACCTCGATACGACGGGCGAACAGTCGTATATCCGCAACGTGCGCGACCAGTTCGGCGAACTGTACCGCCAGGCCGGCCTGCTGGTGTCGTCGTCGAATGCGTACATGTACACGTTCGCCGAGATCGCCGCCGAGCTCGCGCTCGAAACGCCGGGCATCGATGCGCTGGAAACGGCCACGCTGACGCGCGGCCCGCGCGGCGCGGCCGGCGTGAGCATCGGCTCGACCGCGACGATCTTCGACGGCGCGCGCCACGACTCCTGCTACCTGTGGGAGAAGGCGCTCGTTCCGCACGCACCGGACGCATCGTTCACCGTCGCGACGCCCGAACTGATGCAGCCGGTGTTCTGCCTGCCGTGGGGCGGCACGTCGCTGCCCGTCTACTTCGAGCGCGATGCACGCGTGCGCAGCTGCATCTCGTGCGTGGGCTTCTACGACAACAACGTGATGAAGCTGGTGCACCAGTTCGGGCAGAAGTGGGAAGCCGAATACAAGCACCTGCCGCGCGAGCAGCAGGACGCGGTGCTGAAGCAGGTCGTCGCGTCGACCACGCCGACGATGCCGCCGCGCGAGCGCACGACGATCCAGCGCAGCGTCGATTTCGCGATCGGCCGCGGCCAGCTCGCGTCGGTGCGCGCGACCGTGCACGGCATCACGCCATACATCTCGACGGGCGCGATTCACGCGGCCGGCGTGCTCAAGCTGCTCGACGGCGACGTCGCGCGCACGGGCTTCGCGTCGGGCTCGAAGGCATTCGGCCATCGCTACCTGCTCGGCTTCCTCGAACAGCGCGGTCTCGCGCGCGCCACGATCACGCAACTGTGACGGCCGCCGCCGCACCGGAACAGACCCAACGGAACTTGTGACATGGCCATTATCGATTTCTACGACCGCGGGTGGCGCCTCAATCCCGACGGCATTGCCTACATTCAGGACGACCGCAGCTATACGTTCCAGGAGATCGGCGAGCTGTCGTGCCGCATCGCCAACGGGCTGATTGCCGCCGGCTTCACGAAGGAGGCGAAGGCGGCCGTGTGGGCTGACAACGACGTGATCGGCTGGAGCTGCGCGCTCGGCATGTGGCGCGCCGGGCTCGCGTACATCCCGGTGAACGGCCGCAACGCGGTGGCCGAGAACCAGTACGTGCTCGATGCGTTCGACTGCGAAGTGCTGTTTTTCCACCAGGCGTTCGCGGCCGCGATCGACGCGCTGCGGCCGAGCCTGCCGAAGATCCGGCTGTGGGTGTGCCTCGACGCCGACCTGCCGTGGGCGCCGTCGCTGGCCACGTGGAGCGAGCGCCAGCCGGCGACGCTGCCAGCCGTCGATTACGCGATGGACGACGTCGTCGCGCTGTCGGCCACGGGCGGCACGACCGGTGCGCCGAAGGGCGTGATGAACACGCACCGTTCGCTGCAGACGTACTTCGCGCAATTCATGATCGCGATGACGTACGGCGACGCGCGCCCGGTGAATCTCGCCGCGGCGCCGATGACGCACACGGCAGGCATGCTGTCGCTGCCGTGCACCGCGCGCGGCGGCACGGTGGTCGTGCTGCCGAAGCCCGACCCCGCGCTGCTGTTGGGCGCGATCGTGAAGCATCGCGTGACGGAGTTCTTCCTGCCGCCGACGGTGATCTACCGGCTGCTCGACATCCCCGGCATCGACAAGGTCGATTTCTCGTCGCTGCGCTACTTCCTGTACGGTGCCGCGCCGATGTCGGTCGAGAAGCTCAAGCGCGCGATCGACGTGTTCGGCCCGGTGATGACGGGCGGCTACGGGCAAACCGAGGCGCCCGCGTCGATCTCGTACCTGACGCCGGCCGAGCATTTCGTCGACGGCAAGCTGGCGTCCGACACGCGGCTGGCGTCGGTCGGCCGCCCGAACCCGCTGGTGCGCGTCGAGATCGTCGGTGAGCGCGGCGACGTCCTGAAGCAGGGCGAGACCGGTGAGATCTGCGTGCGCGGCGATCTGGTGATGAAGGGCTACTACCGCGCGCCGGACAAGACGGCCGAGACGATCGTCGACGGCTGGCTGCACACCGGCGATATCGGCCATCTCGATCCCGACGGTTATCTGCACATCACCGACCGCAAGAAGGACATGATCATCAGCGGCGGTTTCAACGTCTATCCGAGCGAGATCGAGCAGGTGATCTGGGCACATCCGGCCGTGCAGGACTGCGCGGTGATCGGCGTACCCGACGACAAGTGGGGCGAGGCCGTGAAGGCCGTCGTCGAGCTCAATGCTGGCCAGCAGGTGAGCGCGGATGAGCTCGTCGCGCTGTGCAAGGAGAAGCTCGGTTCGGTGAAGGCGCCAAAGACCGTGGACTTCGTCGCCGCGCTCCCGCGCAGCACGGCCGGGAAGGTGCTGAAGAAGGATCTGCGCGAGCAGTACTGGCAGGGCCAGCAACGCAGGATCTGAGCTTACTTTCTACGAGCGACACATCATGAGCAACATCTACATCGCCGGCATTGCGATGACCGTATTCGGCCGGCATCTCGAACGCAGTCTCGACGATCTCGCGGGCGAGGCGCTGCGCGGCGCGCTGCAGGATGCGAGCTGCTGTGCCGACGCGATCGGCGCGGCTTTCTACGCGGGCATCACCAACGGTGCGTTGCAGGGGCAGCTGTCGATTCCCGGCCAGGTCGTGTTCAGCAAGATCGGCATCGAAGGCATCCCGGTGTTCAACGTCGAGAATGCGTGCGCGTCCGGCAGCACGGCCGTGCACCTCGCTGTGCGGCAGCTGCAGTCGGGCGCGTGCGACGTCGCGCTCGCGCTCGGCGCGGAAAAGATGAACGTCGCGGACAAGGCGAAATCGTTCGCGCTGTTCGAGGCCGGCTGGGACGTGTCGCGTGTCGACGAGAATTTCGCGACGCTCGCGCGGCTCGGCGAAGGGATCGAGCCGCCGCCCGGGTCGGAATCCGACCGCCCGTACAGCCGCTTCATGAAGATCTACGCGGCGATGTGCCGGTATCACATGCGCACGTACGGCACGACGCAGCGGCAGATCGCCGCCGTGTCGGCGAAGAACCACGGGCATTCGGTACACAACCCGTACTCGCAGTTCCGCCAGCCGTTCACGATCGACGAGGTGCTGGCGGCCGCGCCGATCACGTACCCGATCACGCTGCCGATGTGTGCGCCGCTGTCGGACGGCGCGGCGGCCGCGATCCTCTGCACCGAGGAAGGGCTGGAGCGCATCGGCGCCGATCGCAGCCGCTGCATCCGGATCGCCGCGAGCGTGATTCGCAGCTTCACGCGGCGGCGTATCGACGAGCCGCACAAGCACATCGGCCGGCTCGCCGCGCTTCAGGCGTACGAGCAGGCCGGCGTGGGGCCGGAGGACATGGACGTCGCCGAAGTGCACGACGCGTCGGCGATGGGCGAAATCATCCAGGCCGAGAACCTCGGCTTCGTGCCGCTCGGCGAAGGCGGCCCGGCGGCCGAGCGCGGCGAATTCACGCTCGGCGGACGCATCCCGATCAACACGTCGGGCGGCCTCGAATCGAAGGGCCATCCGCTCGGCGCGACCGGCATCGGGCAGCTGTATGAGCTGGTCACGCAGTTGCGCGGCGAAGCGGGCGCGCGGCAGGTGGACGGCGCGCGTCATGCGATCCAGGAGAACGGCGGCGGCTTGCAGGGCGTCGAAGAGGCCGCGCTGGCGATTCACATTCTCAGCAGGGACTGACGGAGGTGGGCATGGGCGATGCACATGGCGCGATGGCGCTCGGGCAGGGAGCGCACGCAGGGCAGACGACGCAGGAGTCGGGTGGTGTCGGCGCGGCGGCGTCGATGCAGGCGGCGGGAGCCGACGCGGCCGGGCCGCTGGCGCGCTGGGGCGAGGAAATCCGCGCCGATGCGGCGTTGCAGAAGTATCGTCCCGTGGGCGGATGGATCGAGCCGCCCGAGCGTGCACAGCCGCCGCTCGAAGGTGACGTCTGCGCGGACGCGATCGTCGTCGGCGCGGGCTTTGCCGGTCTGTCCACCGCGCTGGAGCTGGCCGCGCGCGGCGCGAGCGTCGTCGTGCTCGAACGCGAGTTCGCGGGCTTCGGTGCAAGCGGGCGCAACGCCGGCTATCTCGCCGGCGGCCAGGGGCTCGAGTACGACTTGTTTCTCAAGCGGGTCGGCCGCGAACAGGCGAAGCAGATCGTCGGCTTCTATGACGAAGGCGTCGCGTATGTCGAACGCAAGCTCGCCGAATACGCGATCGACTGCGACTACCGTGCGTCGGGCATCATCCGCGCGGGCGTGCATCCGTCGCAGGAGAAGCGCTTGCGCGAGAGCATGGCCATCGGCATCGAACTCGGGTCGCCCGCACAGTTTCTCGATGGTGCGGCGATGCGCGAGCGCGGCATTCCGCCGGCATTCCTGTTCGGCGCATACGTGCCCGGCGGCGGCACGCTCGATCCCGGCAAGTACGTGACGGGGTTGCGGCGCGCGGCGCTCGCGGCCGGCGTGAAACTCTACGAAAACACCGCGCTGCTCGAATTCGAGGAAGGCGACACGGTGCGCGTTCGCACGGCACGCGGCAGCGCGAGCGCGCCGGTGCTGGTGCTCGCGACCAACGCCTATACACCGCAGCTCGGCCTGCTCGGCGACAAGGTGATGCCGCTGCGTGTGTCGGCGCTCGAAACCGAGCCGCTGTCCGATGCGCAGCTCGCGGCGCTGGGCTGGACGAATCGCGAGGGTATCGTCACGCCGCACCTGACGATGGAGAGCCACCGTCTCACCGCGCGCAATACGCTGCTGTTGACGACCAAGCGGCTGCATTACGTGTACGGCTCGCAGACGCCGAACGTGCCGGACGACGATGCGTATCGCGCGCTCCTGAAGACGCTGCACGCGCGCTTTCCGCAACTCGGCAGCGTGCCGGTGCGCGCGTGCTGGAGCGGCTACATCTCGTTCGCGGGCGACGCGTTGCCGGTGGTCGGCGCGGCTGGCGCGCACGGCAACGTGTTCCACACGGCCGGCTGCTCGGGACATGGCGTTGGCACGCAATCGCTGGTCGGGCGCCTGCTGGCCGAGCGGATCGCGGGCGGGCACTCGCCGCTGCTCGCGGCACTGACGCACAAGACGCCATCGGTGCCGCCGGAGCCGCTGCGATGGTGTGCGGTCAATGCGATGCTCGGCGTCGCGAACCTGCTCGACGAACGCGTGAACCGCAAGGTGCGGCCAATGTAGCGGCACCGGCGATCGTCGCGACGCGAAAAACGTGGATCCGGCGGGGCGCCCGGCAGAGGGGCGGCTCGATGGAAAATGAAGCTCGCATCGGGTATAGTCGTTTGCGCTCCGTAAGGGACGGAGCGTCCATTCGACGAAGCCGAAACGCCACCTTCACGACGAACACGATGACAGTGTCCAACGACCCGCGCAGCAGCAGAAAGCGGCGCACTTCGACTGCCACCCCGGCCGCTGCCGGCAACCCGGAAGGTTTGCGCGCGCAAGGCCTGCGCACGCGCAACACGATCATTCGCGTTGCACGCAAGCTGCTGCTGGAAGGCGGCCCGCTCGAATTCTCGCAGCGCGCGGTTGCCGCGGCCGCGGGCATCAGCGTCAGCAATCTGCAGTACTACTTCCCGACCCGGCTCGCCGTGTTGCGGGCCGTTATCGAACCGGTCATCGAAGCGTATCTCGACGATATGAAGCGCGCGATCGGCAGCGACGCGTCGCCGCGCGATGTGTTCGAAGAGATCATCCTGCGCTCGATCGCCGATGCGAAGGATTCGAAGTACAACGCATTGTTCCGGCACTTCCTGTCGTTCGCGGCGACCGATGCCGAATGCCTGAAGCTGTGCGACGAATGGTATTCGGCACTGACGCGCGACCTCGCGCAGCTGGTGCGCACGCTCACGCCCGCATTCAGCGCGGCCGACAGCCGGCATGCGGCAACGATGCTCATCGCGCTGGCCGATGGCCTCGCGATCCAGTACGGCACCGTCGGGCGGCACACGCAGGCGCTCGACGCGTATTTCGCGGCGACGTCGCGCGCGATCGCGTACGGCACGCTGACGGCGCCCGCCGGCAACTAGCCGCGCGAAGCGCACAGCGTCGATTCAGGAAGAGACAGGGGAATACCCTGTCTTTTTTTTGCTTCCTGTATTTGTCATTATGACCTATGTTTTGTATACATTACTAGATGTGGGGTGGCCCGGCGCGTCCGCTGCCGGGTCGACATGATTGGAGTCCAGGAGGAGAACGGAGATGATTCGTCTGAACAAGTCCGCGGCGCTGCCCGCGGTCGGCATGACCGGCTTCGAGACGCCGCTGAGCGAAGAGGAAAGCGCAATCCAGCACACGGTTCACCGCTTTGCGCGCGACGTGCTGCGGCCGATCGGCCGCGAGCTCGACCGGATGACGGCGGAGGAGGTGATCGCGCCCGGCTCGCCGTACTGGGCCGCGATCGTCGAGAGCGCGAAGCTCGGGCTCGATCCGCAGCTGATCGCGCAGTTTCCGCCGGAAACCGCCGTACGCATCGAATCGCTGATCGGTGAGGAGCTCGGCTGGGGCGATTCGGGCCTCGCCGTGTCGATCGGCGCGGCGACGATGCCGCTGATGATGGCGCAGACTGTCGGCAATCAGGAATTGATCGAGATGTGCGCGGGCAAGGTCGGCTGCTGGATGAACACGCAGCCCGATCGCGGGTCGGACGCGGCGATCCTGTATCGGCAGGAACTCGATGCGCACGGCAGGCAGCCGGTCGGCAACGTGACTGCGAAAGTCGGCGCCGACGAGATCGTGATCAACGGGCAAAGCTCGGCGTGGATTTCGAACGGGTCGGTCGCGCAGGTCGCGCTTGCGTACATGGCGGCCGACTATGGCGACGGGTTCTATGGCGAAGGCGAGCGCAGCGCGTTCACGAATGGCATCGCGATGATCCTGCCGCTCGACCTGCCGGGCGTGTCGCGTGGCAAGCCGCTCGACAAGATCGGCCAGCGCTCGCTGCCGCAGGGCGAGATCTATTTCGACAACGTGAAGGTGCCGAAGCGTTTCGCGGTCGCGCTGAAGGACGATTATCTCGGCAACCTCGCATCGACGTGGTCGTATGCGGGCACGCATATGTGCCAGGTGTTCGTCGGCGTCGCGCGCGCGGCGTTCGAGCTTGCGCTCGCGTATTGCCACGAGCGCAAGCAGGGCGGCGCGCTGCTAATGGATCACCAGATGACGCATCTGCGCATCGGCGAGATGCTGCGCCGGCTGGAGATGGCGCGCGCGATCGCGCGGCGCAGCCTCGCGTTCTCGCGCATGTCGCCGCAGAGCCATCCATACGCGACCGCGCAGGCCAAGGTGAGCGTGACCGAGGAAGCGATGAAGGTGACGCATGAGGCGTTTCAGTTGTTCGGCGGCAATGGCACCACGCGCGAGTTTCCGATCGAGAAGCTGTTCCGTGACGTGCGTTCGGCGCTGATCGAGGATGGCGAGAACTACGTGCTGGCATCGCGCCTTGGTGTGCTGGCTGGGCAGCTCTATCAGAACGGCTGGGCGCGAGAGTGAGGTGGCTCGTGTGAGCGAGCGAGCGCGCCAAATTGACCGGGGCGCTCGTTGCTCGTTGCTCGTTGCTCGTTGCTCGTTGCTCGTTGCTCGTTGCTCGTTGCTCGTCAGGAGATCGTGCATATTCCGGTGGAGCTTGCTCGGCGGCAAGAATCGCTCGGCCGCGCGCCACGGCTTGAGCTTGCCGGCCGCGACGTCCTGTATGACCTTGAATCGGTCCAGTTCGCGCATCGTCATCGTGATCCGTTCCGTTGCCGCCATCGAAGCCTCACGCGAACGCGCTCGATCTCATCACCGGCAGCGTGCCGCAATCGTCGCACAGCGGGCGCGCGGCGAGTCGGGCAGGTCGGCCTGTCGATCCGTCGCGCGATCCCGTGCCGTCTGATCGCGTCGATTGAGACAGGGCGCTGGCAGCCTTTGTCGTCGGCCCAATCAGCCGCGCGGCGGATCGGCCGGTTCGCGCCCGTATCGGTCCCGACCTGGGTTGTCGGTGAGCCTTTACGGGACCGGATACGAGCCAAGCGGACGTATGGGGGCGATCGGACCGCGGACGCCTGGGAGGCTGCCCACTCAGCGATACGGATTGGCCGGAATCGGCCACAGGGCGATGTTCGCCGTCTTTGCGCCCGTGTCGTTCAGACGGCCGCTTCGCTTCGAAGGCAGTCACCTACCAGCAGTTTTCGCTCGCCGGCTTGTCGGCCTTTGTCGACGTTTTGGCGGGCTGGGTTCTACATCAGCAATTGGCGGATTGCTGACAGCGACTGCATCGAGCAGCCGAACGTCAGCTTCCCGCTCGAAATAGCCGGAGCCGGGAATCCATGACAGTGACCACGTCAACCGTATCGATTCGGAGGTCCCTCGCTGCCCCAACTAGGCCGTCGATCTCCTCTGGCCACTCTCTGTCGCTCTCTTGGTGCCAACGTTGCCTTGCGCGACGCGTATCGTGACGGCTCTCATCAACTCGAAAATGCGATTCGCCTCCAACGGTTGCTTCTTGGAGCCGAACAACAAAATTGGTGCCCCCTCTGTCTGAGCCGCGATGAGCGTCGCGCGCGCGTGGCATTCGCGCGCGGTGGCAGAAGCGTCAAGCTCGCGTACTAAATCCACGTAGAGTGCCCGATAGGCCGAGTAGAGCGTTTTCGTCAGTTCTAGCGTAATGTCCGAGTGCTGGGCCAGCGCAAGTATTTCGAACGTGAATCGACACACTCTTGAATCGCGAGCTTCTTCAAAAGCATCAACCGTGATCTCACACAGTCGCTCCAACGCTGGCTTGTCGCTTGGCTTGCCAATATCCGCATACCGGTCCTGATAGACCTGCATGAGCGCGCTCGTGGTCGATCGCAGTAGATCATCATGTGTTGGAAAGTAGTTCCGGAGCGCGGATTCCGGAATGCCAAGCTCCCTGGCTACACCCGCGAGGGTAAAGTTCACGTATCCTTCCGCCGCCAATAGGTTGGCGGCAGTAGAGACGATTTCGTTGATCTTTACCTTTCGCCGCTTCCCTTGAACGGTTGGTCGGTAAGAAGGCGTATCCTGGCCTGTTTGTCGCGCGCTCAACTCGAACAGGTCCTGGCCATCCTTGTCAGAATTGAAGATGGCGCCGTGCGCACTGTTCGTGCCGTGAGTCTCCAGATTGGGCAAACCGCGAAGCGTGACGTCGTTCTCCAGTACTTGTGGCGACAGGTCAACGATCATTTTTACAGACTGCTTTGTCACGCGAACGGATTCAGCATAGTCCTTATCCGAATCTCCGCCGTTGTAGGCGAATATCATGATCCCTGCCATCTGCACGACAATCACCGATGCACGAGCAAGACACTCTTCGTGAGTCAAAGTCGGATGGATCTCGGATAACAACTTCGCGAAGGTGCTTCGATGCTCGGCATACAGGTCATCAACGAGCTCGGCAGCGTAGGGCTCTTGCTGGGCGAAAGCCCATATTTCAAACAAGAACTTCGGTAGATCGGTTTCGTTGATATCGAGAAAAATGCGTTCTACCAGCGCTGAGCAACGCCGCGCAGCACTCATGCCCGGCTGGTTTGCGATGGCGGTGTAGTCGTTAATTGTCTGAGACACGTATGCGTGCAGCGCCGCGCGTAGCAATTCCCCTTTCGTTCGAAAGTAGTATTGAAGGTTTCCTAATGTGATCCCTACGCGCGCGGCTACACCGCGTGTAGCGAACGCGGCATATCCATCCTCGCGAAACGTTTGCTGCGCTGCAAGGATGATCTGTGCAAGACGCAGTTCTCGATTTCCCTGCGCAGTCGATCCCGTCTCTGATCTTGCCTCTGCAAGGTCACCCGAGGCTCCTCGCCTTACCGCCTTTTGTTGCACGTCGGCTCACCCTTAAGAAAAGAAATTCACTTCGACCTATCGCAAGTTATAGGTCGCGACCTCGTAAGAGGATACACCATCGCGTAGCCTAACAGGCGGCATGCTGCTGCAGTCATATCGCGATTGAAAGCCCGTGCTGGCTCGACCCTGCAGTCGGCAGGTCGCCGTCGCCATCGTGGTCATACCCCCTTGAAATCAAGAACTTTTCCGGATGGTCTGACACTCAAGTCAGTGTTTTCCCTGCCTTAATTTGCCTTGATGTTAGGTCTGTGCCGCGCTACTCTTAGGTCTAAGCCGCGTTAACAATAGGTCGTGTACGCGTATTTAGTGGGTCGAATACGCGCTAGCCTGGGTATCGAAGAGCGCCGGCTGCGAGGCGGCAGGCGAAAGAGAGTCGCGACGTGCACCTCGCCGATCCGTTCCGCGCACCCTTGTTTCCGTCAACTCGTTTAATCGAAGGTACATGCACCATGGCATCTGGTACTCAACGGCAATCGATCGTCCCTCCCGAGTTTCTGGCTTGGCACGATACCTACCACTTCACCCCGGCGACCCGCGTGGGCGACACGATCTGGGTGTCTGGCCAAGTTGGGGTCGACGCACAGATGAAAATTGGCGAGGACGTGCAGGCACAGACCCGAATCGCATTCGAGTCCCTGAAGACGATTCTTGCGGCGGCCGGGGCGACCCTGGCCGACGTCGTCGAACTGACGACGTTCCACACGAATCTGCAAGCCGACATTGAGCTGTTCTCCGCTGTCAAAGACGAATATTTTCCGAGCCGCTTCCCGGCGTGGACGGCGGTCGGGGTGACGCAACTCGCTCTTCCCGAGCTGTGCGTTGAAATTCGGGCAATGGCAGTTGCGGGATCCGGGAGGGTGTGAGTCGTCAGGAAGTAGGTAAGCCGGATCGTCAGTGATCATATTGGAAGGAGTGCCGATCGTCCGCCAGTGGCGTGATCGGCGAATGAATGTGGAATCGGAAGGAGGCGATGATGAAGAAGCACCAAATTGGAGCTGCGTCTGCTATTGCAGCCGTCTTGTTACTTTCGGTAGGCGGCGCTGTCGCAGCGGAAGACCTTACCCCGGAAGGTGCGGAACGCGCTGCGAGCAAGGACGGCGCTGTAGCGGCCTACGCCGGCAAGCAATCGCCCGACGCAGGCTGGGAGTGGGGCAAGGTTCGCGGCGATTTCTGGAAGCACAAGAACGAGAAACCGCTGTACTCGATCGACGCGTCGAACATCGACCAGTACGCAGACAAGCTGACACCGGGCCAGATCGCGCTGGTCAAACAGAAGAAGGGCTACCGGATGGACGTGTATCCGTCGCATCGCGAATGTCAAGTGCCGGACTTCGTCGCGCAGAACTCCAAGGCGAACTTCACGGCGGCAAAGCTCGATTCGACGGGCGAGCAGTTGCAGACTGCGAATCTTCCGGGGGTCGCATTTCCGCAACCGAAGAACGGCGCCGAAGCGATTCTGAACTATCTCATGCGGTACCGGGGCGAAGCCATTGAATGGCCGTCTGTGGTGACGACGGTTTCCCCACGTCCGGGGGGCAGCGAATGGATCGATGCAATCAGCACGGCAACTCAATATTTTCCGCCGAGCAAGTCGGGCAAGCACACACCTCAGGACGTCGACCAGTTCAGCAGCGGCACCTTCTTCCAGATGCAATCGCCGCCGGCGCTGGCCGGGCAGGCCTTTGTTCAGCGCCAATTCTTCAACAAGGATCCGGAAACCTTCTACTACTTCCCCGGGCAGAGGCGCGTGCGCCGCATGCCGGCCTACACGCACGATGCGCCAGTCATCGGCTTCGAAAACCAGTACCTGATCGATGAAGCCAACATGTTCTTTGGCTCCCTCGATCGGTTCAACTGGAAGCTTGTCGGCAAGAAGGAAATGATCGTGCCGTACAACGCCTTCGGCATGTACAAATTCAACGAGAAGTTGCACGACGTGATTACGCCTGATGGTGTCGCCGCCGCTAACCGGCGCTATGAGACGCACCGCGTCTGGGTTGTGGAGGCGACGCTCAGGACCACCGCGCGCCACGTTGCATCAAAGAAGGTCTTCTATCTGGATGAGGATAGCTGGTTGGCGCTCGCCGGCGAGGACTACGACGCCCAGGGCAAGCTGTGGAGGGTGCGCGAGAGTTACCCGATCCCGGTGTGGGAGCTGGGCGGCACCTGCGATAACGAGCCGTTCGCGCAATATGACTTGATCAATGGGCGTTATGTAACCGATTCATCGACGATCGGCCAAGGCAAAGACCTCCGTTGGTATCAGCAAGCCGATGATCCGCGCTTCAAGGCGGACTTCTTTACCGCAGAAACGTTGCGGTCGGTCAGCGAACGCTGACGCGTGTCGAGTAGATAAAAACTGAGCCGGCGCGCGTGGATGCGTCGCCGGCATCCGGTTTGGAGATGGCGGGTGGAGACATGAAAGCGAGAAAAATCGTTAGGCATACTGCAGTTTCGATTTCCGTGCTGGGTGCAGCGACATCGACCGCTTACGGGTACGATTTCACGCTGGGCGATGGCAGCGTGCAGGGGTCGTTGGTCAGCAATATCACGGCAGGCGCCGGTATTCGGACCAAGAGCCCGAGCTGCTCGCTCACCGGCGATCCGAACGCGTTCGGCTGCGGCTCGGCAGCCAACGTCAACCAATGGGGGTTTGGTGACGACGGCGACCTGAACTACCGCAAGGGGCAGCCGTTCAGCACCTACATCAGCGCAACCAGCGAACTGCTGCTGAAGATGCCGAGTGAAGGGCTGAAGTTCATGGTGCGCGGCACCGGCATGTACGACTTCATGGCGAAGAACACCGAGCGAACGCCGCTGTCGAGCACCGCGGCGGCGCAGGTGGTGTACAACGCGCAACTGCTCGACCTGTGGGGCCAGAAGGATTTCACGATCAACGGGCGGCCCGCGCACGTGCGGCTCGGTAACCAGGTGATCAACTGGGGTGAGAGCATATACGCGCAGAACGGTATCAATGCGACCAACTCGCTCGATATCCAGAAGCTGCTGATTCCGGGCACGCAGCTCAAGCAAGGTCTGCTCCCGGCGCCGATGGTGAGCTTCGCCGCGGATCTCTCGCACGGGATCAGCACTGAGGGTTACTACCAGTTTCAGTGGAACGGCAACCGCTATCCGCCGGTCGGAACGTTCTGGTCGACCACGAACGGCTTTGGCCGCGGCGCGGAACCGTTCACGATCAATACGACCAACTTCAACGTGGCCGGCCCGAGTGCGGGCACGATCGCGAACGCGATCGGCGGGCCGGGTTCGGCACGCAACCAGGGCACGCTTGACGGAATCAAGAACGGGCTCGTGAACGGCAACTTCGCCGGGCCGCCGTTCAACGACATCGGCATCCCGGTCTCGACACAGCTGCCGGCGAAATACCGGCCGCAGTTCGGCGTGAAATTCAATTTCGCGCCGCCTTCCCTCGGTGCGAACTTCGCGCTGTATTACGTCAACTATATCGACAAGGCGCCGGTGCTGACGTCGACGGCGAATGGGGTTGCGCAATGGTCGTATCTCGGCAACCGCCAGCTCTTCGGCGCCAGTACCAACTTCGGGCTCGGCGACTGGGCGATCGGCGCCGAGCTGTCGTATCGCCCGCGTGACGCGGTCGCGCTGTCGAGCTGCTTCGGGGCCGGTGGTCCGCTCGACCTGAACACGAACGGCGTGTCGGGCATCGACTGCCAGCAGTGGGCCGACAAGAAGAAATTCCAGCTCGACATCAACGGACTGCTGGCGCTGACACGCAGCGGGTATCCGTTCCTGAAGCTGCTCGGCGCGGATTCGGCCGCGCTGACGTGGGAGCTGACGTGGATCTACTACCCGGGGCTCGGCTCGAGCGTCACGCGCACGATCGACGGGCAGGCGGTTACGCAGGTGCCGGCGGCCGGCTATCTGCCGTGGCTGAACAACGGGCCGGGGGCCGGCTACCCGATCGTGACGGGACAGGGCACGTCGAGCTCGGTGGGCGCGACGATCG
The DNA here is from genome assembly GCF_017104785.1 of Burkholderia sp. Ac-20353. Classification (NCBI taxonomy): domain Bacteria; kingdom Pseudomonadati; phylum Pseudomonadota; class Betaproteobacteria; order Burkholderiales; family Burkholderiaceae; genus Burkholderia; species Burkholderia sp. Ac-20353. The sequence goes on from NZ_JAAGPL010000036.1 coordinate 57,057, forward strand.
ACTTCAACTGGACCTACGACGGCACGCTGATTCACGGCTGGCAGGTGACACCCGGGGTGACCTTCACCGATGGGCTCTATGGCTACACGCCGACCTTCACGGGCAACTACATGCAGGGCGCGAAGTCGGTGAACGTCTATGTGCTGTTCAACCAGAATCCGACCGTCTGGCAGGCGGGCATCAACTTCACGGCGTTCTTCGGCGGGCACAACACGGTGGGGCAGCCATACGCGGATCGCAATTTCGTCGGGATGTTCGTCACCCGGAATTTCTGACGCATGAACCGGTGAGAGACGGCGCGCATCGCGCGCCGCCGGAATACTTGAAGGGGTAACGTTGTGCTCAATCGTCTTGTCAGCAGGCTGGAAAAGGCCTTCTTCGGCCATCGCGCGATCGTGCTTGTGGTGATCGGCCTGTTTACCGCAGTGATGGCGGTATTCGCCGTGCAACTCCGGATGGACGCCGGCTTCGAGAAGCAGATGCCGATCGGCCATGAATACATCCGGACTTTCCAGAAATACCGGAACGATCTGCTCGGCGCGAACCGGATCACGGTGGTGGTGCGCGCCAGGAAGGGCTCCACCTGGACGCCGGAAGGGCTGACGCGCTTGTACAAGGTGACCCAGGCGGTCACGTACCTGCCGAACGTGGATCGGGGCGGCGTCCGGTCGCTTTGGACGCCGAACGCGTTCGTCAACGAGATCACCGACGAAGGGTTCCGTGCGGAGCCGATCATTTCAGGCACGATCACGCCGGACCAGCTGACGCCCGAGATCGTCGCGAAGATCCGCCGCGCGACGACGCTCGGCGGCTACGTCGGCACGCTCGTTTCGCACAACGAAGACAGCGCGATGATTACCGCCGAGCTGAACGAACGCGATCGCACGGGCAAGGTGCTTGACTACGTGGCGTTCAACCATACGCTCGAAGAGAAGATCCGCAAGCCGTTCGAAGACGCCGGCTACGAAATCCAGATCATCGGCTTCGCCAAGCAGATCGGCGACATTGCCGATGGCGCCACGGCCGTGCTGGGTTTCTGCGCGATCGCGCTGCTGCTGACCGCACTCGCCGTCTACTGGTACTGCCATTCGGTGCGCTTTACGGTGCTGCTGATCGTCTGCTCGCTGACGTCGCTGGTCTGGCAGTTCGGCACACTGAGGCTGCTGGGCTTCGGTCTGGATCCGCTTGCGGTGCTGGTGCCGTTCCTGGTGTTCGCCATTGGCGTGTCGCACGGCGTGCAGCAGGTCAACTTCATCGTGCGCGAGATCGCTCGCGGGAATCGCTCGTACGATGCGGCGCGGCACAGCTTCAGCGGTCTGCTGATCCCGGGTGTGCTGGCACTCGTCACCGCGTTCGTGTCATTCATCACGCTGCTGCTGATTCCAATTCCGATGGTGCGCGAGTTGGCCATCACCGCATCGATGGGCGTCGCCTACAAGATCGTCACCAACCTGATCCTGCTGCCGGTTGCCGCATCGTGTTTCAACTTCACCCAGGCGTACGCCGAGAGCG
>NZ_JAAGPL010000356.1:0-4569 GCF_017104785.1 Burkholderia sp. Ac-20353
TCGCGGCTGCGCGAAACGACCTGCAACTCTGAGTCATGCTCTGACATAGGTGTCCACCTCCGTTTGGTGGACACATGCTGGCCTCTCAGAGCGTCACTGGGTAGACGTCGTTAGTCGATCGCATACACTGAAGCCACACTCTCGCAAGTAGCGCGTCAGCCTGACTCGCCTGCACTCATCCAACGTCATCTCACGCTTCCATGCCCCCACCGGGCAGGGCTGGTCGCGTCCATCATCCGTCCACCATAAGGACCCTTATGAACCCCTCCACACCTCCGTCCGGCTGGCCTCCGGTTTCCCAATCAGGCCGCGTCACGTACCGCCCAGCGACTTCCGAAGATGCCACCGAGCTCGCCCACAAGCTGCGCCAGTCGGATATCGCAGAGATGGCCCTGACGTGGAACCGAAGCCCCGAAACGCGCCTAGCTGAATCCGTCCGCGTATCCACTGGGTGCTGGGCCTTGCTGATCGATGGCGAGATTGAGGCGCTGTTTGGTCTCGTCCGTTACCCGATGGTCAATGTGCCGTGGATGCGCTGTTCCGCTGCAATCGCTGGCCACACCCGCGAGCTGTTGTCGCATGCGCGCGCTTGGCTCGATAGCGTTCGTGATACCCGCGTGCCACTGGCCAATACCGTGGCATCGAGCAATGCGGAAGCCATCACCATGCTGGAACACCTGGGCTTCGCCATTGGCGATGTTGTGCCGAACCAGGGGCCTCCTGGAAGTTTCCGCTTCTTCTATGAGGTGCCGCGTCATGTGTGAGCCCGTTAGCACCATGACCATTACGAGCATGGCAATGAGCGCGGCTGGAGCAGTGGCTTCCTACGTAGGCCAGAGCCAAGCAGCAAAGCGCCAAGGTGATGCAGCCCAGGCCGCTTACGACTCGCAGGTAACGCAGACCAGGAATGAAATGGTCCAGCAGAGTCAGGCAGCGGCTGAGCAAATGTCCGAACGAGCGCGCCAAGCGATGATTGAGACCGGCCACCTCCAGGCCCTTGCGGTTGACTCAGGGACCAACGGCGGGGGTAGCAATGACCGCGTGGCCAACGAATCCAACTTCAACGCTGGTCAGGACATTGCAGCCATGCAGGCGAACGCGTCGTCAGCTCAGCGCCAGATGGTCAATGGCCTTCGCGGCAGCTACGCGCAAGCAGTCTCCCGCACGGCCAGCATCCAACAGCCCAGCCTCGTCGGCACCGGCCTTCAAATCGCTGGCGGTGCTCTTAACGCATACACCTCCCAGGAATCCATCAAGAACCGCGTTACGGGCGGAGTCCCCGGCTCTAACGCCTACGGCTTCAAGATGCCTGGATCATCGACCTAACAACCTCACACCGACATGCCGCAATCTCCCAATTCCCCGCTGTCCATCACTGGCCGTCCTGAGGTTCCCGTTACGGGCCGTCAGGTCTTTTCTCAGCCTCAAGAGCGGCCCGTGGATACCTACGCAGCACCGCAGCAGGACCCAGCCCTTCACGGGCTCCTTTCCGGGCTCCAGACTTTCAATCCAGCGCTCCAGGAATACGTCAACCTGGAGAACCAGCGAGACGCCACGCAGGCATTCAAGCAGGGCACCGCCCAGGGCCAGCTCAGTGACTCCGGGCTGGTCGATGCGCAGGCTGGCGGAATCAAGGTCCCGCCCCCGGCCGCTGATTCCCGTGTGGACCCAGCGTTCAACGATACGTTCGCTCAGGGCTACCGTAACGCGGTGGGCGCGAAGATTGGCAACCAGGTACAGACGGACATCCTGAGCGCCTACCAGCAGGGTAAGAATGCTGACGACTTCGACCCGGAGAAGTTCCTCCACGAGCAGGTCGCGCAACATACGGCTGGCCTCACGGACCCGGCCATTGTCGACCAGGTGTCAAAGAGTGTGGCCGCTACGGCTGATCATGTTCGCCAGGACTTCGCTCAGACCAAGTTCCAGCGCTTGAAGGAGACAGCATTCGGAAACTTCTCCGCTGTCGCTGATGGCGTCCTGGACCCCTCGAAGAGTCTCCAGCAGATGTGGGATGGAGTGCAGCAGACGCTGGAGCCGATGCGCGGTCAGATGGGCATGATGACTCGTCCGGAGATGGCTGACATGCTCCTGGACAAGATCAACAATCTCTCATCCCAAGCCAACGGCCGGCCTGAGCTGTTCGACCTCTTCACCCAGTTCAAGGACCCGCACACGGGCCTGACGCTCCAGCAGATGAACCCGAAGATTCAATCTGAGGCCACGCGGCTCCAGCATCGGGCCACTGAAGAGCAGAACCAGCGCATCGAGCAGGCGCAGCAAACGGACTTCTTCAAGAGGACCGTAGCGGACGAGGAAGCTGCAAGTCAGGGCAAACAGCCGGACCTCAACGACTTCGTGAACCGCATTGGCCCGCTGAATCAGTTCAAGTCAGCGAGCGCTGCCCTGGGCGAGTATCGGCGGCTTCAGGGCATGGCCGACAGCGCACTACAGAGCCGACAAGCGATGTACGCAGTCAGTACAGGGACGGCCTGGGCGCTCGACAAGAAAGACGCTCAGTCGGCGCTGGATACGGTCCAGGAGCCAGCGGTGCAGGCGCTGATTGGTGCTGCCAGCGGCATGGAGTCTGGGGACTTCTCGCGGCACCCAATCGTTCAGCAGGCGCTGTCCGCAATTGTCCATTCGACCTCTCAATCCGGCCGAAGTGATTTAGCGAACAGCAAATTGAAGGGGCTGATTGATGGGACGGTCAATGCCGAGGCTCCACGGGGTGGGGAGCCGTCAACACAGTTCAGCATCGCGTCTGCTCTTTACGGCGGGTTACCTGATCAGATTCGCGCGCTGTACTTTGACGAGAAAGCCTCCACGGTTTTCGATACCTACCAGCGGGACCGCATGAGCGGGATTGATCCGGCCAATGCGATGCAAAACGCCTACCGTGCAATTTCGCCTGAAGCACTCAAGGCCGCGAAGGAAATCACCAGCGACCCACAATGGAAGCAGCGCGTGGCAAGTACGGTGGCGAACCTCACCACGAGCCGCCTACAGCACTGGCCTGTTGTGGGCTGGATTGCCAACGCTGTTGGGCGCGGCGCGGCGGTCAATGAGCAGGCGGTCAATACCTGGGCACAGCTAGAGCTCCAGCATTACTACCAGCGCAACCCGAACGCCACACAGGATCAAGCTGACCAGTACATCACTCGCAAAGTGCAGGCTAATTTCGTGTATGACCAGACAAACCGCATCAATGTGCAAGTGCCAGCCGGACAGGCCAGTGATGCCGCGAAGGATGCCATTAACAGCTACCTTGAGAATGCGCGAGAAAAGTACGGTATTCCGGATGAGCAGGGCTTCGTATCCCGCACGGTCGGGGGCTTGCTGGGCATTCCGCCTGACCAGCACCAATCGGTTGGACTGATCTACAGCAAGGACGGCAACTACCAACTCACGTGGTTCAGTAATGGCGCTCCGCTTCACAAGCTGGAGGATGTCTCGTTCAGTCAAATCATGACGCAGGCCGCGAGCCAGAAGATTCTCACGCAGAGCGAGCGCGCTGAGATGTCGGCACTCAAACAGAGGCTGAACTCTGGCGCGGCCACCACACAAGACCTTGTTGACCACGCCGAGGTGCTGGCCAAAGCAACAAGCCTCAGGTGGGTCAACGACACCACACGGGCTCAGATTGAGAGGGTCCGTGACGGCGCATTCAGTGGGGCACTGAGTAACGTCTTCAACTTCCCCACTGCGCCTACCTCCTTCGCTGGTCTCTCAGGCTCCCGTCTGACTGGCCAGGGCTCGAAGATTCAAGTGAAGCAGGCTGAAGACTTCCTTTTGAGCATCAACCGCCTCAACCCCTTCGACTCCACCAGCTTGGCCGCATCACTTACTGCGATGGGCGAGGGGCTGGTCCTGAAAGCCACGCCTGACCCGAACCCTAAGGCAGGGAACAACATCGGCTATGGCTACAACCTGAACGCCAACGCAGGAACCATCGCAGAGGACTTCCGCCGCGCTGGCATCCCCGCTACGTCCATCGACGGTATCAAGGCGGGAACTGTTCAGATCACCCCGGAGCAAGCAGCACGGCTCCTGGAGGTCACCCTTCCGCGCTACGCAGAGCGAGCCAAGCAGGCAGTGGAAGCTGTCAATCCTGGGCTCTGGCCGATGATCAACCAGGCTCAGAAGGCTGCACTCACGGACGTTGCGTACCAAGTGGGTGACGTGGGCCAGTTCCATAAGGCCATTGGCGCACTCGCTCGGAAAGACCTGGCGGGCTTCAACGATGCACTGAAGGTGACCTACCTGGACAAGGGTGGGAACCGTAGGGAGGACGTTCGCCGGAACAACCTCCGTTCTCTCATGATCAACGGTCCGATTGCGTTCTTCCAAGGTATCAAGGAGGCCGCGCGGACTTCCCGTTAGTCCTCATCCGTTCCCACCCATGCCGCCCCGCCAGTGATGGTGAGGGCGGCTTTTCTTTTTCGTATGCGATCGACTAACGACGTCTACCCAGTGACGCTCTGAGAGGCCAGCATGTGTCCACCAAACGGAGGTGGACACCTATGTCAGAGCATGACTCAGAGTTGCAGGTCGTTTCGCGCAGCCGCG
>NZ_JAAGPL010000357.1:0-4421 GCF_017104785.1 Burkholderia sp. Ac-20353
GGCGGAGACTGGAGTGTGCGGCGCGAGCACGGAGATGCGCTCGGCGGGGTGCCGGGTCGCGTCGGCGATGGCGTCGCGCCCCGCGCGCGCGAGCGTGGCGGTGCGCATCTCGTCATCACGCAACGCCATCACGCCGCACGTATCGCACGGCACGCAGCGCGCCGCCGGCCGCGACACGGCCGCCGACAGCGCACGGCCGACCGCCGCCCAGCGCGCGTCCTCGAGCCCTTCAGTTGGCCCGAGCGGCTCGGCCTCGAGCCCTTCGACCCGCACGCTTGCGCCGCGCCGGCCGCGGCTCAGCACGGCCACCCTCACCTCGTCCGCACCGACGTCGATCCCCGTCGCCGTGCGCCTGCCCATCGCGAATCGCGCCACCCATCGTCCGGTCATCCGAGCCTCCTGCAATCGTTGCGGCCCATGCCGCACACCGAGGCTCTCATTCTGAAGAGCGGCACGCGCCGTCGGCAGTCGGCCGAACGGCCAACGACGCGAACCGCGCGCGCGGGCGCGCTATGCTGGAAGGACGGCGCCCCGCGGCCGTGTCCGGGGAGCAGCGCCCCCCGCGCCAGGACCGGTCATACCGGGCAGCTATAATCGCAGGACTGTATTCCGGTATGCCTATGCAATCCACGTCCCCTACGTCCCCGCCCTCCGCCCCGGAGCCGAAGAAACGCCCGTGGTGGCTGAAAGTCCTGCTCGGCCTTGCCGCGGTGTGCGTGGCGCTCGTCCTGTGCGGCGGCCTGGTGCTCGGCTACGCGCTCGTGGTCGCGTCGCCCAACATGCCGTCACTCGACGCGCTCACCGACTATCGTCCGAAGGTTCCGCTGCGCATCTACACGTCCGATCACGTGCTGATCGGCGAATTCGGCGAGGAGCGCCGCGACATCGTCCACTTCAAGGACGTGCCCGACTCGCTGAAGAAGGCGATCCTCGCGATCGAGGACGCGCGCTTCTACGAGCACGGCGGCGTCGACCTCACCGGGATCTTCCGCGCCGGCATCGTCGCGCTGTCGAACGGCCATGCGTCGCAGGGCGCGAGCACGATCACGATGCAGGTCGCGCGCAACTTCTTCCTGTCGAGCGAGAAGACCTACACGCGCAAGATCTACGAGATGCTGCTCGCTTACCGGATCGAGCGCGCGCTGACGAAGGACCAGATTCTCGAGGTCTACATGAACCAGATCTATCTCGGCCAGCGCGCGTATGGTTTCGCGAGCGCCGCGAAGATCTATTTCGGCAAGGACCTGAAGGACATCACGCTGGCGGAAGCCGCGATGCTGGCGGGCCTGCCGAAGGCACCGTCCGCGTACAACCCGGTCGTCAATCCGAAGCGCGCGAAGGTGCGCCAGCAGTACATCCTGCAGCGGATGCTCGAGCTGAACTTCATCTCGCGCGAGCAGTACGACGACGCGATCGCACAGCCGCTCGTCGTCAAGGGCCTGACCCACGAGTACAGCGTGCACGCCGAGTACGTCGCGGAAATGGTGCGCCAGATGATGTATGCGCAGTACAAGGACGAAACGTACACGCGCGGCTTCAACGTGATCACGACGATCGATTCCGCGGACCAGCAGGTCGCCTACAGCTCGCTGCGCAAGGGGATCATGGACTACGAGCGGCGCCACGGCTATCGCGGCCCGGAAGGCTTCATCGAGCTGCCGGCCAACGCGGACGACCGCGAGCAGGAGATCGACGATGCGTTGCTCGAGCACCCCGACAACGGCGAGCTGATCGCAGCGGTCGTGACCGCCGCGAGCGCGCGCCAGATCACGGTCGCGTTCATCGACGGCAGCGAGGCAACGCTCGACGGCGACGGCCTGCGCTTTGCCGCGAGTGCGTTGTCGGCCAACGCGCAGCCGAACCGCCGCATTCGTCCGGGCGCCATCGTTCGGGTGATGAAGAACGACACGGGCAACTGGACGATCACGCAACTGCCGCAGATCGAGGGCGCGTTCATCTCGATCGTTCCGCAGGACGGCGCGATCCGCTCGCTCGTCGGCGGCTTCGACTACAACAAGAACAAGTTCAACCACGTCACGCAGGCGTGGCGGCAGCCGGGTTCGTCGTTCAAGCCGTTCATCTATTCGGCGTCGCTCGACAAGGGCCTCGGGCCGGCGACGGTGATCAACGACGGCCCGCTGTATTTCAGCGCGGCCGAAACCGGCGGCCAGCCGTGGGAACCGAAGAACTACGGCGGCGGCTTCGAAGGCCCGATGTCGATGCGCACCGCGCTGCAGCGCTCGCGCAACCTCGTGTCGATCCGGATCCTGAATCACATCGGCACGAAGTACGCGCAGCAATACATCACGCGCTTCGGCTTCGACGCCGATCGCCACCCGGCCTACCTGCCGATGGCGCTCGGCGCGGGTCTCGTCACGCCGCTGCAGATGGCGGGCGCCTATTCGGTGTTCGCGAACGGCGGCTACCGGGTCAATCCGTACCTGATCGCCGAAGTGACCGATCCGAACGGCGCGATCGTCGCCCGTGCGCAGCCGCTCATCGCCGAGCAGAACGCGCCGCGTGCGATCGACGCGCGTAACGCGTACGTGATGCACAGCCTGCTGCAGAGCGTCGCGCAGCGCGGCACCGGCGCGAAGACCAACACGCTCAAGCGCGGCGATCTCGCGGGCAAGACCGGCACGACGAACGACTCGCACGACGCATGGTTCGCCGGCTACCAGCACACGCTCGCCGCGATCGCGTGGATCGGCTACGACAACCCGCGCAGCCTCGGCGACCGCGAAACCGGCGGCGGCCTCGCGCTGCCCGTGTGGATCGACTACATGGGCGCGGCGCTGAAGGGCGTGCCCGAATTCAAGCCGACGATGCCCGACGGCGTCGAGACGCTCGGCAGCGAGCTGTATTTCGACGAGTTCACGCCGGGGCACGGCTTCGTGTCGACGGTCGGCGTGCCGCAGGCGCCGGCGGTGCAGGACACGACCGACGAGGAAGCGCCGCACGTCGACGAGCAGGAGAAGCAGGACATCATGAACCTGTTCCGCGGCCACTGAGCGGCGCGCCGGACATGAAAAAAGCGGCCCGTCTTGAATGAGGGCCGCTTTTTCTTTGCTGCGACGACTGGCGCGCTGCGGCGCCGACGCTCACGCGCCGAACGTGATCGGGATCCCCGCCTGCTGGGTCGCGTAGTCGCTCAGCGCCGAGAAGAATTCGGTGCCGCTGCGCGTATCGCGCCATGCGCCATCGACGTAGCGGTAATGAAAACCGCCTGCCTTCGCGGCAATCCACACTTCCTTCATCGGCGGCTGCAGGTTGACGATGATCTTCGAACCGTTCTCGAACGTCAGCGTGAGGACGCTGCCGTTGCGCTCCAGATCGATGTCGTGATCGCCGTCGTTGGCGGCGTCCACGGTACGCTCGACGGCCGCCAGCACGGCCTCGGCACGGGTCAGGTATTCGGTATCGGACATGCTAAACTCTATCGGTTCAATTGTTCAGGGACGATCATGCGAGTCGTTTTCCGGATGAGCGCGATTGTAGCGGCTTTGGCAATTCTTGCAGGCTGCGGTCAACGTGGTCCGCTCTATCTGCCCACCGTGCCGCCGCTGCCTCAGAAACCGGTCGAGCAGCAGCAGGATACACCGCCGTCGGACGTCAAGCCGACCGACGAAACCGCGACCGACAGCATGCCCGACACGTCCGGCACGCCGCTGACGCTGTCGCCGGAACTGTCGAGCGGCGCATCGGGCGTGCCGGCCCCTGCGCCGGCATCCGGCCCGGCCAGCGCGCAGTAGTCAACCCGCGGTAGTCAACCCGCAGTAGTCAGCCGAAGCAGTCAGCCGCGCATCAGCCGCGCGCGCGCCGCCATCCCCACGCAACCAGCCGCCAGCCGAGCAACGCCGCGACGATCGCCGCGTACAGCTTCGGCTGCGCGAGATCATGCTTGCCGGCCTTCATCCACCAGAAATGCAGCACGCCGAATAGCGCGACCGCGTAGATTGCGCGATGCAGCGCCGCCCAGTGGCGGCCGAGCCTGCGCACCATCGCGCGCGGCGACGTCGCGGCCAGCGGGATCAGCAATACGAACGCGGCGAGGCCGACCGTGATGAACGGCCGCTTGCCGACGTCCTTCAGGATTGCCATCAGATCGAACCACTTGTCGAACCAGATGTAGGTCGTGAAGTGCAGCGTCGCATAGAAGAACGCGAACAGGCCGAGCATCCTGCGAAACCGCAGAAGCGTGGTGACGCCGGTCATGCGGCGCAGCGGCGTGACACCGAGCGTGATGCACAGCATCACGAGCGTCCACAGGCCGGTCGAGCGCGTGACGAACTCGATCGGATTCGCGCCGAGCCGGTCGGTCACGCCGAACAGCACGACTCGCGCGAGCGGATACAGGCCGGCCGCGAACACCAGCACCTTGGCAGGCGCGACCCAGCGCGGCGCGGCGGCCGCCGTCCGGG
>NZ_JAAGPL010000358.1:0-4441 GCF_017104785.1 Burkholderia sp. Ac-20353
CGGGCGGCGAGCAGCAGATGCTGGCGATGTCGCGCGCGATTCTTTCCAAGCCGAAGCTGCTGCTGCTCGACGAGCCGTCGATGGGGCTGTCGCCGATCATGGTCGAGAAGATCTTCGAAGTGGTGCGCACGATCTCGAAGGAGGGCATCACGGTGCTGCTGGTCGAGCAGAATGCGCGTCTCGCGCTGCAGGCAGCCGACCGCGGCTACGTGATGGACTCGGGCATGGTCACGATGGAAGGCGAAGCGAAGCAGATGCTCGACGATCCGAAGGTGCGGGCCGCATACTTGGGCGAATGAGTGGGCGAATGAGTGTGTAAATGAGCGGGCCCGGCGTGCCGGTGCGGCTGAGGCCGCACGCGACGCGCAGGGCTTTCGAAAGGCTGTCATGGTTCGCCGTGACGGCCTTTTTCTTATGTGCCGCGCGTCCGCAAACCGACATGCGGGCCGCGTAGCATGGGCAGCCCATCGGCACACGGAGAACACGCATGAGTCTGGACTACGGTTTCGTGAAGGCGAAGGTGAAGTCGGTGGCGGGGTTGAAGGCGTCGCCGCACGGCAGCGAGATCCAGTATCACATCCACCTGACGCTCGCGCTGCCGACGGGCGACTGGGATGTCGCGATCAACGTCGGCACCAATGACGCGGACGACCTGCTGAACTACAAGCTCGTCTACGACTTCCACCATCCGGTCACGCAGACACTCGCGGACGCGCAGGAAGGCTACACCGATCTGACGGGCGCCGCCGCGCTGCCCGCGCTCGACTACCTGCGCAGCGACATCCTGAACGAAACGGGCGCGTGGCGCCCGAGCGACGTGATGGACGGCACCGTGCACCCGGAGCCGATTCCGTCGCTGCTGCGCCTCGTCGGCGCCGCGGAGTCGCAGGGGCTCGACGTGGTCGTGTTCGGCCGCACGTACGTCGAAGGCAACGGCATCCACGACACGCACATGAACCAGGGGTCGTCGGGTCCGCACTTCCTGCATCGCGCGGGCGACGACAGCAACGACCACAACGACATCTGGCAGGACGGCGCGCTGATCGTGCGCGTTACCGATACGCAGTGGGCCGCGTATTTCGCCGCGTTCGAACAGCAGGCGGTGCCGACCGACGCGCTCGGCAATCCGCTACCAGGCGCGGAGCCGGTCACGCGCTGACGCCGGCCGCTGCCGGCGTCAGCGCTTGCGTCATGCGGCCGGCAGCAGCTTGCCGAACGAAATGCGCTCCTCGACCTGATAGCCGAGCGCCGCATAGAAACGGCATGCGTCGTCGTTGCCGGGCAGCACCTGCAGGTTCACCTTCAGGCAGCCGCGTGCGACGAGCGCCGCTTCCGCCTGCGCGATCAGCGCGCGGCCGACGCCGAGCCGGCGCGCGCCGTGCGCGACGCCGAACGAATACAGCCAGCCGCGATGGCCGTCGAAGCCGGCCATCAGCGTGCCGACGACGCGCGCGCCGCAGACCGCGACGAAGAACAGCTCGGGTTGCGTCGCGAGCTTCAGCTCGATCGATCGCACCGGATCGCGGTGCGGCGGCGTGTCCGTCTCGGTGTACTGAGGGAACGCGTCGCGCCAGACCGCGAGCACGGCGTCGGTATCGGCGCGATCGAACGGACGGATCGCAACGTCATCGGCGGCGGCATCCATCGGGCGGATCTCCTCAGAGCGTGTCGAGCACCGACCGCAGCATCGCCATTATCTGGTCGATCTCTTCGGTGGTCACGTTCAGCGCCGGCATGAAGCGCAGCAGGTTCGGGCGCGCCGCGTTCAGCAGCAGGCCGTCCGGCTGCATGTCGCGTGCCTTCTCGACGATCTGCGGGCCGATGTCCTTGCCGAGCAGCAGCGCGCGCAGCAGGCCCTCGCCGCGCTCGCCCTCGAAGCCGCGTTCTTCGGACAGCTCGAGCAGCTTGCGCTTCAGGTATTCGCCGCGGGCGCGCACGCCTTCGAGGAAGCCGGGCGCGACGAGCTGCGAGATCACCGCGTAGCCGGCCGCCGTCATCAGCGGGTTGCCGTTGTAGGTGCCGCCCTGGTCGCCGGCCTCGAACACCGCGACGTCGGCCTTCGACAGCAGCGCGCCGAGCGGCACGCCGCCGCCGATGCCCTTGGCGAGCGTCATGATGTCCGGCTCGATGTCGGCGAGCTCGTACGCGAACAGCGTGCCCGCGCGGCCGCAGCCGCTCTGCACTTCGTCGACGATCAACAGCAGGTTGTGCTGCTTCGTCAGCGCGCGCAGCGCGCGCATGAATTCGCGCGTCGCCGGGACCACGCCGCCTTCGCCCTGGATCGGCTCGAGCATCACCGCGACCGTCTTGCCGTTGATCAGCTTCTCGACCGACTCGATGTTGTTCAGCTCGGCCTTCGGGAAGCCGGGCACCTGCGGCGCGTAGATCGTGTCCCAGCCCGGCTTGCCGCTTGCCGACATCGTCGCGAGCGTACGGCCGTGGAAGCTGTGGTCGAACGTGATGATCTCGTACGCGCCGTCCTTGAACTTGCGGCCCCACTTGCGCGCGAGCTTGATCGCGCCTTCGTTGGCTTCGGCGCCGCTGTTCGTGAAGAACACCTTGTCGAACACGCTGTGCTGCGTGAGCAGGCTCGCGAGCTTTGCCATCGGTTCGTTGTAGAACGCCGGTGACGGGTTCAGCAGCTTTTCCGCCTGCGACTTGAGTGCGTCGACGACGCCGTCGTTGCAGTGGCCGAGGCTGTTGACCGCCCAGCCCTGGATGAAATCCAGATAGCGCTTGCCGGTGTGATCGTAGAGCCATGAACCCTTGCCGTGCGTGAACACGATGTCGGGGCGGTTCGTGATGTACATCAGCGAGTCGATCGGATAGTCGTTCAGGGGCATGGCGGCAGACTCCAGCGGGCGGTCAAAGGGAAAAGACAATAAAAAAGCCACGGTAGATGCCGTGGCTGGGTGGTTCGAACAGCTTGTGCGTAACCGATGAAGCGAGGCGGGGGTTACGCGCGAGTCCGTGACGAGCCGGCGGCATCCGGGCGGAGCGGCGAGCGGCGACGTCGGAGAGCGGACAGGAAGCGGTTCATGTGCCCAAGCATACGGCATCCCGCGTCCCACTGTAAACCGCCGCGATGCAACAAATATGTCGCGGCGGCCCCGCGGGCGCGGGAGCCGGCCGGGCTCAGACCGGATGCGCGAGATCGGCGGCGCTCGTGAACGAGTCCGCGTAGAACTCGTCCGCGGGCAGGCCGTGATGCTGCGTGAAGTCGCGTTGCGCGGATTCGACCATCACCGGCGCGCCGCACGCGTAGACCTGGTACGCGGACAGGTCGGGCAGGTCCTCGATCACCGCGCGATGGACGAAGCCGGTGCGGCCCGTCCACGCGTCGGCGTCGTCCGGCTCCGACAGCACCGGCACGAACCTGAAGTTCGGGATCTCGCTTGCCCATTGCTCGGCGAGTTCGCCGAGGTAGATGTCCTTCTTGCGGCGCGCGCCCCAATAGAGCGTCATCGGCCGCGTGATGCCGGAATGCTTCACGTGCTCGATGATCGCCTTGATCGGCGCGAAGCCGGTGCCTGACGCGAGCAGCACGATCGGCTTGTCGGAATCCTCGCGCAGGAAGAACGTGCCGAGCGGGCCTTCAAAGCGCAGGATGTCGCGCTCCTTCATCGCGCCGAACACGTGGTCGGTGAACTTGCCGCCCGGCATGTGGCGGATGTGCAGTTCGACGGGGCCTTCCTCGTGCGGCGCATTCGCCATCGAATAGCTGCGGCGCGAGCCGTCCTTCAGGATGAATTCGAGGTACTGGCCGGCGAGATACTGCAGGCGCTCGTTCGCGGGCAATTGCAGCTTCAGCACCATCACGTCATCGGCCTTGCGCTCGAGCGCGGCGATCCGGCACGGCAGCTTCTTGACCTGCACGCCGTCGACGCCGGCGATCTCGCGCACGTCGATCTCGAGATCGCATTGCGCCTTCGAGCAGCACAGCAGCGCGAGGCCGCGCGTGCGTTCGTCGTTGGACAGCGCCGACGCGGCATGCGGGCCTTGCTCGATCTGGCCCGACACGATCTGGCCCTTGCAGGAGCCGCACGCGCCGTTCTTGCAGCCGTACGGCAGGTGGACGTTCTGGCGCAGCGCGGCTGCCAGCACGGTTTCGTCCGACTCGACCTGGAATTGCCGGCCGCTTTGCTTGAGAGTGACGTTGAATGCCATAGAACCAACTAGAACAAAATGTGGGGACCGTGCAGGTTGCGCACGGCAGCTACAATGCAAGCCGTTGCGCGTTGCGCAACGGTGGCTACTGATCTCGCAAACATCATGATCGCGACACGAATCCTGCGCCGGCCGCGCGTGCTGATCGTCGGCTGCGGCGACGTCGGCCTGCGCTGCATCGCGCAATGGCGCGCGCGGCGCGGCGACCTGCGGATCGTCGCGCTGACGAGCCATCCGGCCCGGCGTGACGAACTGCGCGCCGCGGGCGCGACGC
>NZ_JAAGPL010000359.1:0-4431 GCF_017104785.1 Burkholderia sp. Ac-20353
GGTGCTCGCGTTCACGATCGCGTCCGCGCTGTGCGGCCTCGCGACCAACTTCGAGACGCTGATCGCGTTCCGGCTGCTGCAGGGGCTCGTGTCGGGGCCGATGGTGCCGCTGTCGCAGACGATCCTGCTGCGCACGTTCCCGCCGGCCAGGCGCACGGTCGCGCTCGCGCTGTGGGCGATGACGGTGCTGCTCGCGCCGATCTTCGGGCCGGTGGTCGGCGGCTGGATCATCGACAGCTTCTCGTGGCCGTGGATCTTCCTGATCAACCTGCCGATCGGCATCTTCTCGTTCGCGGTCTGCACCGCGATGCTGCGGCCCGACGCGCAGCGCGGCGCGGCCGGCCCGATCGACGTGCCGGGCATCGTGCTGCTCGTGATCGGCGTCGGCGCGCTGCAGGCGATGCTCGATCTCGGCCACGACGAAGGCTGGTTCGGCTCGCCGCTGATCGTCACGCTCGCGGTCGTCGCGGGGCTTTCCATCGTGTCGCTGCTGATCTGGGAGGCGGGCGAAGCGCATCCGGTCGTCGATCTGAGCCTGTTTTGGGATCGCACGTTTTCGTTCTGCGTGCTGATCATCTCGCTCGGGATGATGAGCTTCTCGGTGGTCGGCGTGGTGTTCCCGCTGTGGCTGCAGGCGGTGATGGGCTACAACGCGTTCCATGCGGGGCTCGCAACTGCGCCGCTCGGCATCCTCGCGCTGGTGTTCTCGATCCTCGTCGGGCTGCATGCGCACCGCTTCGATGCGCGCGTGCTCGCAACCTTCGGCTTTCTCGTGTTTGCCGGCGTGCTCGCATGGGACGCGCACTTCACGCTGAAGATGACATTCACGCAGATCGTCACGCCCGGGCTGATCCAGGGGATCGGGCTGCCATGCTTCTTCATCCCGCTGACCGCGGCGACGCTGTCGCGCATTCCCGACGACAAGCTCGCGGCCGCGTCGAGCCTGTCGAACTTCCTGCGCACGCTGTCGGCCGCGTTCGGTACCGCGATGAGCGTGACGCTGTGGGACAACCGCGCGACCTATCACTACGACGTCGTGTCGCAAGCGGTCACGCACGCGTCGGCGAACACGCAGCGCTTCGTGCACACGCTCAACGCGATGGGCATCGACGGCACGCGCGAACTGACGACGCTGCACCAGATCGTGCTGCAGCAGGCATACATGATGGCGACCGGCGACATGTTCCGGATGGCGAGCATCACGTGCGTCGTGCTCGCCGCGATGATGTGGCTCACGCGGCCGAAGCGGGGCGCCGCGGCGTCCTTCGGTCATTAGACGGCAGTTTCCCCGGAGGCAACATGGCGGCACTCGGCGCGCTCGTGATTCTCTACCACCCGACCGACGCGCAGCTCGCGGGGCTCGGTGCATTGCGGCACGCGTGCGACGCGCTGCTCGTCGTCGACAACACGCCGGAGCCTGACCCGCGCGCGCGCGACGTGTGCGCGCGCGACGGCATCGCGCTGTTGCATCACGGCAATCGCGGCGGCATTGCGGGCGCGTACAACGCGGGGCTCGCCGCGCTGTTTCGCGAGCATGTCGACGCGGTCGCGCTGTTCGACCAGGATTCGGCGATCCCGGCGGCGTTCTTCCCGGCGATGCGCGATGTGTGCGCAGGCCTCGCGCCACGCGCGTTTCTCGTGGGGCCGCGCATCTTCGACGAGAACGCGCGCAGCTTTCTGCCCGAGCTGTCGACCAACGGCCTGATGCTGCGCCGGCTGCGCATCGAGCAGGGCGCCGCGCTGCAGCGCTGCGCATTCCTGATCTCGTCGGGCTGCGTTGTGTCGCGCGCCGCGTTCGACGTGCTCGGCCGTTTCGACGAAACGCTGTTCATCGATCACGTCGATACCGAATACAGCTTCCGCGCACTCGCGCGCAACGTGCCGCTCTATGTCGTGCCGTCGCTGGTGCTGCCGCACCGGATCGGCGCAAAGCAACGCCATGCGTTCGGCCCTTTCGAAATGACGTCGATGAATCATCCGTGGCAACGGCGCTATTACAGCGCACGCAATGCGGTGCAGCTCGGCATGCAGTACGGGCTGCGCTTTCCGGTGGCGATCGTGCCGAACCTGCTGACGCTGTGGCAGATCGTGCAGATCGCGCTCGTCGAGCGCGACAAGCGCGCGAAGCTCGCGGGCATCCTGTTCGGCATCGCGGACGGCCTGTTCGGCCGGCTCGGCCCGCTCGAGCACACGCGGCCGCGTCTCGCCGCGCGCATACAGCACGTTCGGCGCGTACAGCACGTTCAGCAGCGGTGAGGGGCGCGATGCGAGGTTTGAAGGAGTTGACCGGTTTCCACGGTGGCGGGAAACGCCGCTGGACGGTATCGGCGATGGCGGCGCTGCTTGCGCTCGGCGGCTGCGCGCCGTCGGGGTTCCTGCCTTCGCTGTCGCTGCACAAGCCGGCCGACGACGCGCTCGCGCGCACGGCCGGCGCCGGCGCGGACGGTGCGTGGCCCGCGCCCGACTGGGTGAAGCAGTTGCGGGACCCGCAGCTCGACGAACTGGTCGCCGACGCGTCGCGGAACAACCCGGACCTGCAGGTCGCGCAGGCGCGGCTGCGGATCGCGCAGGCGCAGTTGCAGCAGTTCGATTCGCTGACGGGCCTGACGGGCACCGCCGGCGCGACCGTCAGCCGTGCGCGGATGCCGAAGCCGGGCGACAACGTCGCCGACGTGTCGGTGGGCGGCTATCGCGTGCCGGTCGAGATCTTCGGCGATCCGGTGGTGTCGCCGTCGTCGGTGTTCGTCGGGCTGAACTACCAGCTCGACCTGTGGGGGAAGAACCGGGCCGCGACGAAGAGCCTGATGTCGCTGCGCGACGCGGCGCGGGTCGAGGCCGAACAGGTGCGGCTCACGCTGACGGTCGCGATCGTCACCGTCTATTGTCAGCTCGACGAAGCATATGCGGTGCGCGAGCTGTTGCAGCAGAAGCTGACGATCAGCCAGCGCGTGACGGCCGTGCTGCGCGAGCGCACCGCGCGCGGCCTCGACAATGCGTACGACGCGAGCGACGCGACGATCAAGCGCAGCCGGCTGTTCGCGCAGATCGCGCTGAACGACGAGCAGATCAAGCTCGCGCAGCTTCAGCTCGGCGTGCTGTCGGGACGCGGGCCCGAGCGCGGGCTTGCGCTGCAGCGGCCTCGCGTCGGTCAGTTCGGCCAGACTGGCCAGACTGGTGATGCGGCGCTGCCCGCGCGGCTGCCGGCCGACCTGCTTGGCCGCCGGCCCGACATCGTCGCCGCGCGGCTGCGCGTCGAAGCCGCGTTCGCGAACGCCGATGCGACGCGCGCGCAGTTCTACCCGGACGTGAACCTCGTCGCGCTCGGCGGCGTGTTCGCGCTCACGCCCGCGTCGCTGTTCTCGCGCGACGCGCTGGCCGGCTCGGTCGGCCCTGCGATCTCGTTGCCGGTCTTCGATCGCGGCCGGCTGAAGGCGAAGCTCGGCGCGGACGTCGCGCAGGCGGACGTCGCGATCGGCCTGTACAACAAGACGGTCGACGACGCGCTCGGGCAGGTCGCGCAGCTCGTCACGTCGCTGCAGACCGCGCAGACGCTCGTCGCGCAGCAGCAGGACGCGGTGGCCGCCGCGCAGAAGATCGTGCAGATCGCGACGGACCGCCATCGCCGCGGCGTGCTGATGCAGAAGGACGTCGACGTTGCGGACCTGACGCTGGTCGACGAGCGCTCGCAGCTTATCGGCCTGCTCGGGCGGCAGCGGACCCTGCGCGTCGGGCTGATCGGCGCGCTTGGCGGCGGATTCGACGCGGGGCCGGCGGCGGCATCGGTGCCTTCGGCACGCGCGGCGCGCGGCGGGCATGCGAAGCGTGGCACCGCGGCGGCCGGCGCACGCCTGTCTGCTACCCCGGCAATACCGACCTTCCAGCACGACCGCCTGATCGTTACGCAAAGCAACTGATGCACCACGACAACCTTCATACCGCCACGAAACCCGCGTCGCTTGCCGACGAAGCCGCCCTCGACCCGCGCCGGGCGACGCGCCGCAAGCGCTTCACGATCTTCGCCGCGGCCGTGCTGCTGGCCGCGCTCGTCTGGCTCGCGTTCTGGCTGCTGCGCGAGCGCTACTACGAGGACACCGACGACGCGTATGTCGCGGGCAGCATCGTGCAGGTCGCCGCGCAGACCGCGGGCACCGTGACCGACGTGCTCGTCGCCGACACCCAGGCCGTGCATGCGGGGCAGACGCTCGCGAGGCTCGACAACACCGAGGCGGCCGTCGCATTCGCGCAGGCGAACGCGCAACTCGCGCAGGCCGTGCGGCAGGTCGCGAACGCGAAGATCTCGACCACGATATACGTCGAGGCCGTGAACGCGCGGCGCGCGGACCTGGCGCTCGCGCAGCGCGCGCTGGCGGCGCGCGAAGGCGCGTCGGTCGAGATCGTCGCGCCCGAGGAGCTTGCGCGTGCCCGCGCGGC
>NZ_JAAGPL010000360.1:0-4252 GCF_017104785.1 Burkholderia sp. Ac-20353
GCGCGCGTGGCTCGTGCCCGCGTGGCTGCTGGCCGCCGCCGCGCTGTGGGCCGCGCGCGCGCCGCTCGCGCGGCATTTCGAATGGGGCCTGTATCTGGAACACGTGAGCTTCAACCTCGCGATGGCGCTGCTGTTCGGCCGCACGCTCACGGCCGGCGCGGTACCGCTGTGCACGCGCTTCGCGACGATGATCCACGGCACGGTCACACCGGCCGTCGCGCGCTACACGCGGCGGATCACGGCCGCGTGGACGCTGTTCTTCGTCGCGATCGCCGCGGTGTCGACGCTGATGTTCGCGACCGCGTCGATCGTCGCGTGGTCGACGTTCGCAAACTACCTGTCGCTGCCGCTCGTCGCCGTGATGTTCGCCGCCGAGCACGCGTGCCGGCGCTTCGCGCTGCCGCACGATGCGCGGCCACGGATGGTCGACGCGGTGCGCGCGTACCGCGCGACGACCCAGCCATCACGATGAATTCACGGCCAGCGCGGCGCCGCATCGCGATCGCGCCAGCCAACGCCTCCCGTTTCTACCGATTTATGCCGACTCACCCGCTGGTATTCCACTCGTCGCCGGACCAGACGATCGCCTGGCGCGACGGCGCGCCCGTCACCGTGCGCGCGTTCCTCGCCGACGTCGCCCGCGTCGCCGCCGCGCTGCCCGCGGGCGGCCACGTGTTCAACGTATGCCGCGACCGCTACCGCTTCACCGTCAGCCTGTGCGCGGCGCTCGTCGCCGGCAGGATCAGCCTGCTGCCGTCGACGCACACGCCGGAAATGGTCCGCCAGCTCGCGTCGTTCGCGCCCGACGCGTTCTGCCTGCATGACGCAGCCGATTGCGTGATCGACCTGCCGCGCTTCGCGTATCCCGACGCCGCGCCCGATGACCGCGCAGGCGACGTGGCGGGCAATCTGCAGGGCAACCCGTCGGACGACGTGCCGTTCGCGGTGCCGCAGATCGACGCGTCGCGGATCATGGCGTATGTGTTCACGTCCGGCTCGACCGGCGCGCCGGTGCCGCACCGCAAGACCTGGGGTTTCCTGGTCGGCTGCGTGCGCGCGGCGGCCGACCGCCTCGGGCTGCTCGACGGCCGCGCACACACGCTGATCGGCACGGTGCCCGCGCAGCATATGTACGGCTTCGAGTCGACGGTGCTGCTCGCGCTGCTCGGCGGACTCGCGTTCAGCAACCGCCAGCCGTTCTACCCGCTCGACATCCGCGACGAACTGGCGGCCATCCCGCAGCCGCGCGTGCTCGTCACGTCGCCGATCCACCTGCGTGCGCTGGTGTCGGCCGGTCACGCGCTGCCGCGCGCATCGCTCGTGCTGTCGGCGACCGCGCCGCTCGCGGAAAAGCTCGCATCCGAGGCCGAGGCCGCGCTCGGCGCGCCGCTCGTCGAGATCTACGGCAGCACCGAAACCGGCCAGATCGCGACGCGCCGCACGTCGCAGGGCGCGACGTGGCAGTTGTTCCCGGGCATCCGCCTCGACGCGCGCGACGATCGGGACAAGAACGGCAGGGACAAGGACAGCACGGACAACGAAAGCGCGGACGACGACAGCGGCCCGACGGTCTGGGTGTCGGGCGGGCACGTCGAGGCGCCCGTGCCGATGGGCGATGCGCTCGAACTGCTCGGCGACGGCCGATTCCTGCTGCACGGCCGCAAGGCCGACCTCGTCAACATCGCCGGCAAGCGCACGTCGCTCGCGTACCTGAACCATCAGCTCAACGCGATTCCCGGTGTCGCCGACGGCGTGTTCTTCATGCCCGACGACGCCGCGCCGGCGCACGCCGACACGGGCTGCGAACCGGTCACGCGCCTCGTCGCACTCGTCGTCGCACCGACACTCGCGGCCGCCGACCTGCAGCGCGCGCTGCGCGAGCGGATCGATCCGGCGTTCATGCCGCGCCCGCTCGTGTTCGTCGACGCGCTACCGCGCAACGAGACCGGCAAGCTGCCGCGCGACGTGCTCGCCGCGCTCGTCGCGCAGCACACGCGCACTGCCGCGGCCGGAAGCGGAACCGCCCCCGCCCCGGCGCTCACGTTCACGATTCCCGCCGATCACCCGGCGCTGCCCGGCCACTTCCCCGGCCATCCGATCGTGCCGGGCGTCGTGCTGCTCGACCATGCGATCGACGCGATCGGCGCGGCGCTGGACCGTCCGCTGCACGCGTGGCGGCTCGGCTCCGCAAAATTCCTGCGGCCGGTCGCGCCCGGAGAATCACTCAACGTCGCACTCGATACGGCGGCAAGCGGCGCGATCCGCTTCACGGTGCGTGCCGGCGCGCGCGACGTCGCAACCGGCGTGCTGTCCGCGCCGCCGGCCGCGCAGGGTGGTGTACCGCGATGAAGCGCACCGCATCATGGGCCGAGCGCCAGGAACGCAGCAACGCAGGGTTGCTGCGCGCGATGACGTGGGTCTCGCTGCGCTTCGGGCGGCGGCCCGCGCGCGTCGTGCTGCATCTCGTCGCAACGTATTTCGTGCTGTTCTCGCCGGCCGCGTGCGCGGCGTCGCGCAACTACCTGCGCCGCGTGCTCGGCCGCACCGCGCGCTGGCGCGACGTCTACCGGCACGTGTTCACGTTCGCGGCGACGATCCACGACCGCATCTACCTGATGAACGAGCGCTACGACCTGTTCGACATCCGGCTGCACGGCGAGACGCTCGTCGACGACGCGCTCGCCGGCGGCCACGGCGCGTTCCTGATGGGCGCGCACCTCGGCAGCTTCGAGGTCGTGCGCGCGCTCGGCCGCACGCAGCCGGACCTGCGCGTCGTCGTCACGATGTATGAAGAGAACGCGCGCAAGATCAACGCGACGCTCGCCGCCGTGAATCCCGCCGCGCGGCCGGAAGTAATTGCCCTCGGGCAGGTCGATTCGATGCTGAAGGTGCGCGAGCGCCTCGACGCGAACTGCATGGTCGGCATGCTCGCCGATCGCACGCTGCTCGACGACGCGGCCGCGTCGCTGCGGCGGCTGCCGTTGCTCGGCACGCCGGCCGCGTTCCCGCTCGGGCCGCTGTACATGGCCGCGATGCTGCGGCGCCCGGTGATCTTCATGACGGGCCTCTATCGCGACGGCAACCGCTACGATGTGCACTTCGAGCCGCTCGCCGATTTCTCCGACGTGCGGCGAGACACGCGCGCGGCCGCCGTCGACGCCGCGCTCGCGCGCTACGTCGCGCTGCTCGACAAGTACTGCCGCGCGGCGCCGTACAACTGGTTCAACTATTTCGACTTCTGGCAGGACGGCAAGGCTGCCGCCGCGCGCCGCGACGATGCGCCCGCGCGCGCCGACCTGTCCGCCACGAGGGATCTCTGACGCATGACCGCCATTGCCCCCAGTGCCTCGATTGCCCGCATGGCCCCCATTGCCGCGATGGCCCGCAATGCCCGCATGGCCTGCGTCGCCTCCATGGCCCGCTTGCCGTTCGCGCTGCGCCGCGCCATCCGTGCGCTCGCCGCCGCAGCAGCAGCAGCGGCCGCCACGCTCGCGCTGGCCGCGCCCGCGCACGCGGCCGACACGGGTTCGACCTGGAACCTCGACCGGCTGATGTCGACGCTCGCGCAGCACAAGACCGGGCGCGCGACGTTCACCGAGACGAAATACCTGGCGATCGCCGCGCAGCCGGTCGAATCGTCCGGCGAGCTGGTGTTCGTCGCGCCCGACCATCTCGAGAAGCACACGCTGAGCCCGAAGCCCGAACATCTGGTCGTCGACGGCGACATGCTGACCGTCGAGCGCAACAACCGCAAATACACGCTCGCGCTTGCACGGTATCCGGAGCTCGGCGCATTCATCGACAGCATCCGCGCGACGCTCTCCGGCAACCGCTTCGCGCTCGAGCAGGTGTACAGGGTCGCGCTCACCGGACGCGGCGACGACTGGACGCTGACGCTCACGCCGCTCGACTCGCGGATGCTGAAGGTCGTCAGCACGATCACGCTCGACGGCACGCGCGACGAATTGCGCCGCGTCGCGATCCGCCAGGCTGACGGCGACCACTCGCTGATGCGGCTGCAACCCGTTCCGGCGAACTGATGGACGAACGCACCCGGCCCGCGCCCCCGCCCCCGCCCGTCACCCGCCGCCGGCACGCGCTGCAGCGGCGCGCGGTGCTCGTGTGGCTGCTCGCGCTCGTCGCGTGCGGGTTCGCGATCAGCCGAGCGAGCTTCACGGCCGACCTGTCCGCGTTCCTGCCGCGCTCCCCGAGCGCCGGCCAGCGCGTGCTCGTCGACCAGCTGCGCGACGGC
>NZ_JAAGPL010000361.1:0-4379 GCF_017104785.1 Burkholderia sp. Ac-20353
GCCGCATCGGTCAGTTCGAGCGGCCACAGCGTCAGGTCGTGCGCGGTGCGGAATTCGCACGCGGTCTGCTCGGACGCGGCCGGCCGCGCGCGCAATGCCGTGCCGGCCGGCAGCCGCCAGCCCTGCGCGAGGCTGCCTTCGTTCAGCAGCGGCGCGAACCGCACGATCGCGATCGACGGCAGCGGCGCCACATAACCCGGATACACGGCGTCGAGCAGCGCCTGCGTGAAGCGCGGAAACTCCGCGTCCATCTTCAGTTGCACGCGCGCGGTGAGGAAGCTGAAGCCTTCGAGCAGCCGCTCGACGTACGGGTCGGGCGGCCCCGAGTCGTGCAGCCGCAGCCTTGACGCCACCTTCGGGAACTGCTGCGCGAATTCGCCGCCGAGCTCGCGCAGATAAGCGAGTTCGCGGTTGTAGTAGTCGAGCAGGCGCGTATCCATCGCGTCAGCCCCCCGCCGTCGATTGCAGCGACATCGCGCCCGTCTCCAGATCGAGGCCGGAACGCAGCACGAATTCGACGGGATGCGGGATCGACCACAGCGTGCCGCGAATCTCGAACAGCAGCACGTTGTGGCGCTGCTCGCCAACCCGGCCGCCGGGCGCATCGGCCACGCTGCGGACCTCGACGCTGTCGGGCGCGATGCGCGGCTCGAAGCGGACGATCGCGTCGCGGATCGACGCCTCCACCGACATCCGCTCGACGCCCGACATCGGCTTGCCGACGAGCGGCCGCATCCCGTAGTTGAGCACCGACGCCTGCGCGTGCGCGAACGCCGACCAGTCGACGAAGCCGTCTTCGGCGTTGCGCGTGTTGAGCAGCCACGCGAGATCGCGCAGCACGGCCGCGCGCAGGCGCTCCGCGCCGATCCATTGCGCGTCGGGCGCATCGGGCGCTTCGCTCGTGCGCTGTGGCGCGTCGTCGGTGAGCCGGTCGAGCAGCGCCGGCTGCAGCCGGTCGCGCATGCCGCCGCGGCTTTCCCGGCCTTCCCGGCCTTCCCGGCCTTCGCTGCCGCCGCGGGTTCGCGGGTCGTCCATGGTCGTCTCCGCGCCGTTACATCTCGGTGTTTTCCTTGATGTTCCAGCCGACCGACACCTCGGCGCCCTTGCCGCCGTTGTCGTTCTGCTGCCAGTACTGCTTCTTCACCTTCGCGGCCTGGAAGCCGAAGTGCATCAGCAGCCGGTCGGCCGTGTCGCCGGGGTCGACACCCGCGACCTGCGCGGACGTGACGAGCACCTCCTGCAGCGTCACGCGCATGAACTCGACCTGTGTGCCGCCGGTCTTGCATGCCGAGATCTCGACCGACGACAGGTGCTTGCCGCTCGCGCAGTTCTTGATGATCGCGGGCGCGCCCTTGTCCATGTACGCGGCCACGACGAGATCGTTGAAGCTCGCCTTGCCCGCGTTGCCGCCGCTGCCGCTCGCCATCGCGCCCGGCTGGCTCGCGCCCCACGTGAACGACTGGATGTCGGTCCAGCCCTTGTGCTGCGCGTCCGCCGATTCGCCGGTCACGCCGTCCACCTTCATGAACATTGCCACGCCCATTGCCGTCTCCGTTTTGGTCAGTTTTGGTCCGTTTTGGTCCGATTACGGTCCGAGGTCAGGTTGAATTCCGCTTTCCGCTCATTCGCTCGTCGCTCATTCGCCGGTTGCCTTCGTGGAAGGCAGCTTCGAGATGAGCCGCAGCGACACGGTGAGCC
This sequence comes from Burkholderia sp. Ac-20353, assembly GCF_017104785.1. Classification (NCBI taxonomy): domain Bacteria; kingdom Pseudomonadati; phylum Pseudomonadota; class Betaproteobacteria; order Burkholderiales; family Burkholderiaceae; genus Burkholderia; species Burkholderia sp. Ac-20353. The sequence continues at coordinate 1,699 of NZ_JAAGPL010000361.1, forward strand.
CTTCGAGCTGGTAGTGCGGTCGCAGGAAGAATTTCGACGCGTAGTAGCCGGGGTTGTCCTCGATCTCGTCGACGACGACCTGCGCGGCCGCGAGCGGCTTGCGCGCCTTGGTTTCCTGCGACGAGTTCACGGGATCGCCGTCGACGTAGTTCATGATCCAGTCGTTCAGCCAGCGCTCCATGTCGTCGCGTTCGCGGAACGAGCCGATCTTGTCGCGCACGATGCATTTCAGGTAGTGCGCGAAGCGGCAGCATGCGAACAGGTACGGCAGGCGGCCGGACAGCCTTGCGTTCGCGGTCGCGTCCGGATCGTGGTACTCGGCCGGCTGGTACAGCGACTGCGCGCCGATGAACGCCGCGAAATCCGAGTTCTTCCGGTGCACGAACGGCATGAAGCCGTTCTTCGCGAGCTCGGCCTCGCGGCGGTCGCTGATCGCGATCTCGGTCGGGCATTTCTGGTCGACGCCGCCGTCGTCGGTCGGGAACGTGTGGCACGGCAGCCCCTCGACCGCGCCGCCCGATTCGACGCCGCGGATCGACGAGCACCAGCCGTACAGCTTGAACGAGCGGTTGATGTTCGCGGCCATCGCATACGCGGAATTCGCCCACGTGTAGCGGTCGTGGCTCGCCGCGTCGGTGTCTTCCTCGAAGTCGAACGCGTCGACCGGGTTGGTGCGCGCGCCGTAAGGCAGCCGCGCGAGGAAGCGCGGCATCGCGAGCCCGACGTAGCGCGAATCGTCCGACTGGCGCAGGCTGCGCCACGCCGCGTATTCGGTGTTCTGGAAGATCTTCGTGAGATCGCGCGGGTTCGACAGCTCCTGCCACGAGTCCATCTGCATCAGCGCCGGCGACGCGCCCGCGATGAACGGCGCGTGCGCGGCCGCCGCGATCTTCGACAGCTCGCCGAGCATCTCGACGTCGGGCGGACTGTGATTGAAGTGGAAGTCGCCGACGAGACAGCCGAACGGCTCGCCGCCGAACTGCCCGTATTCCTCTTCATAGACCTTGCGGAACAGCGGGCTCTGGTCCCACGCGACGCCCTTGTAGCGCTTCAGCATGCGCGCGAGCTCGTTGCGCGCTACGGGCAGCGCCTTGATCTTCAGCAGTTCGTCGGTCTCGGTGTGCGTGACGAGGTAGTGCAGCCCGCGCCACGCGCCTTCGAGGGTCTGGAATTCGCCGTGATGCAGGATCAGGTTGATCTGCTCGGTCAGCTTGCGGTCGATCTCCGCGATGATCTGCTTGACGCTGCCGTACGCGTCCGTCGTCATGCCGACCGTGTTTTCGAGCGCCTGCTGCGCGAGCGTGCGCACGGCCCGCTCGACCGATTCGCGCGCTTCGGCAGTCTTCGGCTTGAATTCCTTCTGCAGCAGCGCGGCGAACTCGTTGTGTGCGACGAGCGGCTGCGCGCCACCATGCGCACCGTCAAGCGCACCATCATGCGCGTCGGCCCGGGTGTGAGCAGGTTCATTCATCGCGGGCCTCCGGGGCGGCAGCGCCGTTCCGTGCGGCCAGCGCGTCGCCTGCCGCGGGTTCCGCCGCCGGCTGCCGCACAAGCGCCTTCAGCAGTTCGGGATCGTTGATGGCCTGCTCGATCAGCTGCTCGGCGCCGTGCTTGCCGTCCATGTACGACAGCAGGTTCGACAGTTCGGTGCGCGCGTCCAGCAGCTTGCGCAGCGCATCGACGTTGCGCGCGATCGCGGCCGGCGAGAAATCGTCGATGCACTCGAACGTCATGTCGACGTTGAGCATCCCGTCGCCCGTCAGCGTGTTCGGCACCTGGAACGCGACGCGCGGCGCGACCGACTTCATCCGCTCGTCGAAATTGTCGACGTCGATCTCGAGGAACCTGCGCTCCGCGAGATCCGGCAGCGGCTCCGCGCGCTTGCCGGCGAGGTCCGCCATCACGCCCATCACGAACGGCAGCTGCACCTTGCGCTCGGCGCCGTAGGTCTCGACGTCGTACTCGATCTGCACGCGCGGCGCCCGGTTGCGCGCGATGAATTTCTGTCCGCTGCCTGCTGCCCTGGTCTTGTCCGTCATCGTCTGCTCCTTCACGTCAGATTGCGTCGTTCATCTCCGCGTCATTCGCTCCGTGCGCCGCTCAGCAGGTCCAGCTTCGGCAGGCTTTCGGGAACGAGGTCCCGCATGATTTCGTAGAAGTCGAGCGCGAGCAGCCGCTGCGCGCGCCGCATCAGCAGCGGCGCCGGATGGCTCGGCTCGTGCTGCTCGAAGTAGCGGCAGAATTTCTCGAGGCCGATTCGCACGTCGTCGCGGCTCGTCACTTCGGCGTCGCGCCACGCGCGGCCGTCGGATGCGGCTGTGCCTGCTTTCGTGCCTGCTTTCGTGCCTAGTGCGGTGCCTGGTGTCGTGCGCGCTGTCGCGCCTGGTTCTGTGCCCGGTGCTGCTGGATCGGCTGCCGTTGCAGCGGCCGCCGCCGTTGCCGCGTCCGCGTCTTTCTGCGGCGCGACCGGCGGCAACGCGTCGTGCGCGATCCGCCGCAGCCCTTTCTCGAAATCGCTCGTGTCCGGCGCCCATTCCGCGCCGAGCTTCGAGCTCACCTGCGAGCGGATCGCATCGAGGGCATCGAGCGCGGCGAGTGCCGCGCCGAGCGGCGGCTGCCCCATGTCGCGTGCGTGCGCCAGATCGGCCGCCAGCCGGTCGCGGCCGCCCGGATAGCGCATC
>NZ_JAAGPL010000362.1:0-4347 GCF_017104785.1 Burkholderia sp. Ac-20353
GCCGGGCAGGTTGCCGTCGCGGACCGGCCGCTCGCTGCGCCTGCGCGCGCGGGCGAGCTGAACGCGGCGAACGGCCGCTACGTGCTCGGGCTGCTTGACGCGGCGATCGACGGCGCGCTCGCGGGCGAATACGACGCGATCGTCACCGCGCCGCTGCAGAAGAGCACGATCAACGACGCCGGCGTTCCGTTTACCGGCCACACCGAATATCTGGCGGAGCGCACCGGCACGCCGCGCGTCGTGATGATGCTGGCCGGCACCGGCGACAAGCCGCTGCGCGTCGCGCTCGCGACCACGCACCTGCCGCTGAAGGACGTGTCGGCCGCGCTGACCGTCGACGGGCTGCTCGAGACGCTCGCGATCATCGATCACGACCTGCGTCGCGACTTCGGGCTCGCCGCGCCGCGCATCCTCGTGACGGGCCTCAACCCGCACGCCGGCGAGAACGGCTATCTCGGCCGCGAGGAAATCGACGTGATCGCGCCCGCGCTCGCGCGCGCGAACGCGCAGCGCATCGACGCGCGCGGCCCGTATCCGGCCGACACGCTGTTCCAGCCGCGCTACCTGGCCGATGCGGACTGCGTGCTCGCGATGTTCCACGACCAGGGCCTGCCGGTGCTCAAGTACGCGACGTTCGGCGAGGGCATCAACGTCACGCTCGGGCTGCCGATCATCCGCACGTCGGTCGATCATGGCACCGCGCTCGACCTCGCCGGCACGGGCCGCGCCGATCCGGGCAGCATGGTCGCCGCGCTCGACACGGCCGTCACGATGGCGCGCCATCGTCAGGCCGCCAGTCGCGGCCCGGCCTGACGGCCCGGCCAGGCCAGGGTTGAACCGACGTGGCCAGGCCTGCGCAGCTTGGCCTGCACGGCCCGGCCTGCGCGGCCCGATCCGATTCCATTCATCGCGTTTTTCGTTTTTTTTCAGTCGATGTCGAACAGCAGACAGCACCAGGGCCATTTCGCGCGCAAGCGCTTCGGGCAGAACTTCCTCGTCGATCACGGCGTGATCGACTCGATCGTCACGGCGATCGGACCGGCGCACGGCCAGCGGATGGTCGAGATCGGGCCGGGCCTCGGCGCGCTGACCGAGCCGCTGATCGCGCGCATCGCGTCGCCCGAGTCGCCGCTCCACGCGGTCGAGCTCGACCGCGACCTGATCGGCCGCCTGCAGAAGCGCTTCGGTCCGCTGCTCGAACTTCATGCGGGCGACGCGCTAGCATTCGATTTCCGCTCGCTCGCGGTGCCCGGCGACAAGCCGTCGCTGCGGATCGTCGGCAACCTGCCGTACAACATTTCGAGTCCGCTGCTGTTTCACCTGATGACGTTCGCCGACGTGGTCGTTGACCAGCATTTCATGCTGCAGAACGAAGTCGTCGAGCGGATGGTCGCCGAGCCGGGCACGAAGGCGTTCTCGCGGCTGTCGGTGATGCTGCAGTACCGCTACGTGATGGACAAGCTGATCGACGTGCCGCCCGAGTCGTTCCAGCCGCCGCCGAAGGTCGATTCGGCGATCGTGCGGATGATTCCGTACGAGCCGCACGAACTGCCGGACGTCGATCCCGTGCTGCTCGGCGAGATCGTCACGGCCGCGTTCTCGCAGCGCCGCAAGATGCTGCGCAATACGCTCGGCGAATATCGCGACACGATCGATTTCGACACGCTCGGCTTCGATCTCGCGCGCCGTGCGGAGGACGTGAGCGTGGCCGAGTATGTCGGCGTCGCGCAGGCGCTCGCGGCGGTCCGCAAGGCTGGATGACCGACGCGTCGCGCTTGCGGCTGCTCGCTACGAGCGCTTGCGCGCGGGCGCGTTGACGAGGCCGATGCCGGTCAGCACGAGCGCCGCGGCCGACATGAAGCGCCAGCCGACCGATTCGCCGAGCAGCAGCACGCCGAACGCGACGCCGAACAGCGGCGACAGGAACGTGAACACCGACAGCCGCGACGCGATATAGCGGGTCAGCAGCCAGAACCACGACAGGTAGCTGACGAACGCGACGATCACCGCCTGGTACGCGAGGCTCGCGACCGCCACCGGCGTGACGTGCGCGACCGACACCTGGCCGAGCAGCGCGGCAAGCGCGAGCAGCACGACGGCCGACACCGCGAGCTGGTAGAACAGCGTCTTGCTCGCGCTCGCCAGCGCAAGACGCGTCGAGCGCACGACGACGGTCGTGGCCGCCCACATCACGCCGCCGAGGATGCCGAGCGCATCGCCGGCGATCCCCGCGAGCACCGACGTGCCGGGGGCCGGCGGCTTCAGGAAGCCGTCGGCGAACGCGATCGCGATGCCGGCGAACGCGAGGCCGACGCCGAGCCACTGGACGCGCTGCAGGCGTTCGCCGGGCGTGAACAGGTGCAGGCCGAGTGCGGTGAAGCAGGGCGCCGTGTACAGGAAGATCGCCATATGCGACGCGCTCGTCAGCGTCAGGCCGAAGAACACGCAGATGAATTCGCCGGCGAACAGCGCGCCGGCCGCGAGTCCGGCGCGGAATGTGCCGTCCGCGCGGAACAGCGGCGTGCCGCGCGCGCGGGCCCAGCCCCACAGCAGCAGCGCGGCGATCAGCGAGCGCAGGCCGGCCTGGAACATCGGCGGGATTGCGGCGTTCGTGCTCTTGATCGCGACCTGCTGGAAGCCCCAGATCGCGCACAGCAGCAGCATCAGGCCGATCGCGCGCGCGTCGAGCGCGCGGCGCACGGGTGTGGCGGCGAGCGTGCTCATCGGCGCACCTCGCAACGGCGGATTCTCTGGAGCGGTGTCGGGAAGCGGGCGCGTTCGGCGCGCTCGAATCGATGGTTTCGCACGGCGGTCTGGCTCGGGACGGGTGGTGGGGCGCACGCACGCGGTACGCGGCACGTCGCACGAAACGCACGTGCGCGGCGCTGCACCGGCGTGGTGCGCAGTGGCGTCGATGTTACCCGATCGCGATCGCGCGCGCAGTCGCTGCCCGGGGAGGCGCGTCAGGCGTCCTTGGCCGGGCGTCGCTAACCGTGCGCCCGTGACCGGGCACCACCGACGGGATTCCCGCGACTCTGGTACAGTCTGCCGTTCTGGCAAGTCCCCAAGGAGTACAGGAAATGCGTTTGCTGCATACGATGCTGCGAGTCGGCGATCTCGACCGCTCGATCAAGTTCTATACCGAATTGCTCGGCATGAAGGTGCTGCGTCGCCAGGATTATCCGGAAGGCAAGTTCACGCTCGCGTTCGTCGGCTACGGCGATGAAAGCAACAACACGGTGATCGAGCTGACCCACAACTGGGATACGCCGTCCTACGACCTCGGCACGGGTTTCGGCCATCTGGCGCTGGAAGTCGACGACGCATACAAGGCCTGCGAGCAGATCAAGGCGCAAGGCGGCAAGGTCACGCGCGAAGCGGGCCCGATGAAGCACGGCACGACCGTGATCGCGTTCGTCGAGGATCCGGACGGCTACAAGATCGAGTTCATCCAGAAAAAAGCGCACTGAGCGACGAATCGGCGAGCCGTGGCGCGCGCAATGCGTGCAGCAATGCGGGTCGCGATGCAAAACGGGCGGCGCGGGGAATCCCGCACCGCCCGTTCGCGTTTACAGCGACGGCAGCAGCTCGGGCGGATGATGCTTGAGCGTGTGCCGCGCTTCGCGGAATTCCGGGAAGATCGATTCGACCGTCTGCCAGAAGCGCGGGCTGTGGTTCATCTCGCGCAGATGCGACAGCTCGTGCGCGACGACATAGTCGATGATCGACATCGGGAAATGGATCAGCCGCCAGTTCAGGCGGATCTTGCCGTCGCTCGAGCAGCTGCCCCAGCGCGTCGCGGCCGACGACAGCGCGTACATCGAATACGCGACGCCGAGCTTGTCCGCGTAGAACGCGAGCCGTTCGCCGAAGATCCGCTTCGCCTCGCCCTGCAGCCAGCCCTGCACGCGGTCCTTGATCTGCTGCGCATCGGCCTGGGCAGGCAGCGGCAGCGCGAGCTTCCTCGCATCGCCGTCGAACGCGACGGCGCCCGCGCCGAGCGCGACCGTCATCGGCTTGCCCAGAAACGGCAGCTGTGCGCCATCGCGCCAGTCGATCTGCGGCAGCGCGCGCTGCTCGGTGCGCGTCTTCCATTCCGCGAGCTTCGCGAAGATCCAGCGCCGCTTTTCCGTGATTGCCGCTTCGATGTCGGCGAGCGTGACCCAGCGCGGTGCGGTGATCGTGAGCCCGCTGCCGTCGATCGTGAAGCCGATCGTGCGGCGCGCGGAGCGCTTCAGCCGGTATTCGAGCACGCGGCTGTCGAGCGCGAACGTGCGCACGCGCGAGCGGTCGCGCGCGGGATGATCGGGCGCGGCAGGGGGGCCCGGGGCCAGGACGGAAGGACGG
>NZ_JAAGPL010000363.1:0-4326 GCF_017104785.1 Burkholderia sp. Ac-20353
CGCGCCGCGCGCGCCGGACGTGATCGCGGCGATGCTCGCGGTGCTGCAGGCGGGCGCGGTGCTCGTGCCGGTCGACCCGGATGGTCCGCCGCAGCGAACCGCGGCGATGCTCGCCGACGCGGCGCCCGCGCTGGTGATCACGCGCGGCGCGTATCGCGCATGCGCGGGCAGCCTGCCGATGCTGGATCTCGACGCGCATCACGCACTCGCGGTGCGCGGCGCTCACGATGGAGCCGACGCGGCACTGTGCGCTGACGCCGATCAACCCGCGTACCTGCTCTACACGTCCGGTTCGACCGGCCGCCCGAACGGCGTGCTGGTCGGGCGCGGCGCGCTGGCGCAGTTCGTCGCGAGCACGCGCGAGCTCTATCGCGTCGGGCCCGACGACAAGGTGCTGCAGTTCGCGCCGCTGCACTTCGATGCGAGCTTCGAGGAGATCTTTGTCACGCTGTGTAGCGGCGCGACACTCGTGCTGCGTGACGACGCGATGCTCGATTCGGTCGACACGTTCGCGGCCGAGGTCGAGCGGCGCGGCATCACGGTGCTCGATCTGCCCACCGCGTACTGGCACGTGCTTGCGCATGCGCTCGACGCGCGCCACGCGGCGCAGCTTCGACACGTGCGGCTGACCATCATCGGCGGCGAGGCCGCGCTGCCCGAGCGGATCCGGCGCTGGCGCGCGCGGCTGCCGGACCAGACGCTGCTGAACACCTACGGGCCGACCGAGGCGACGATCATCGCGACCGCCGCGTGCGTCGGCGGCCCGGGTGCAGTCTGGCAGGACGGTGAGCCGGTGCCGATCGGCACGCCGCGTGCGGGTGTCGACGCGCGGATCGTCGACGCGCGCGGGTACCCGGTCGCGGCGGGTGGCTCGGGCGAACTCGTGCTGAGCGGCGACGCGCTCGCGCTCGCGTATCTCGACAATCCGGCACTGACGGCGGAGCGCTTCGTGACGCTGCCTGGCGGCATGCGCGCGTACCGGACCGGCGATCTCGCTACGCTGCGCGACGGCCGGCTCTGTTTCGACGGGCGCATCGACCACCAGGTGAAGATCAGCGGCGTGCGCATCGACCCGCGCGAGATCGAGGACTGGCTGCTGCGCTCGCCGGACGTGCGCGAGGCGGCCGTCGTCGCATTGCGCAGCGACGCGGGCGCGACGACGCTCGCGGCATTCGTCGCCGGGACTCACGACGTCGCCGCACTGCGCGCGCGGCTGGCCGACGCGCTGCCGGCCGCCGCGATTCCCGACGTATGGCGCGTGCTCGACGGCCTGCCGCGCAACGCGAACGGCAAGACCGATCGCAACGCGCTGCTGCGGCTCGCCGCGCAGCGGGATGCGGATTCTGACGACGTTCCGCCGGACGGTGCGGCGCAGGTCGGGGAACTGGCGCGGCGCGTGATGCGCATCTGGCGCGAGGTGCTGGGCGAGGTTGCGCTCACGCCGGCGTCCAATTTCTTCGACGTCGGCGGGAAGTCGCTGCAGGCGATCCAGGCGAGCGCGCGGCTCGCCGCCGAGCTGGAGCGCGACGTGCCGGTGTCGATGCTGTTCCGGCACGCGACGGTCGACGCGCTGGCGGCCGCGCTGCAAACGCCGCTCGCGTACCGGCCGCGCGCCGCGCACGACGCGTTCGCGCCGCATCTCGCGATTCACGCGGGGCGTGACGGCGGCACGCGGCTCATCTGCATGCATCCAGCCGACGGCCTCGCATGGAGCTATCTGCGGCTCGCCGCGCATCTGCCGGACGTCGCGCTCGACGGCCTGCAACTGTCGGTCGAGGAGACCCGGCGCGCCGCGGATTTCGACGCGCTGGTCGCCGCCTACGTGCAGCGCGTGCGCGTGCTGCAGCCGGACGGGCCGTACCACCTGCTCGGCTGGTCGCTCGGTGGCGCGCTCGCGCACGCGGTCGCCGCGGCGCTTGCGCGCGACGGCCAGGCGGTTGGCCTGCTCGCGCTGATGGACAGCTACCCGGCGTCCGCATGGGCGGCGCAGCCGCAGCCGACGCCAGGGGATGCGCTGCGCATCCTGCTCACGGTGAACGGCGATTTCGACACCGCTGACCTGTCCGACGACGCGCTGCGCCTGCGGTTGTTGCGGGCGAACAGTCCGTTCGCAGCGCTCGGCGTGGCGGGGCTCGATGCGTTCGCCGACGCGACGCTGCGGCAGATGCGCCAGTTCCGTGCGGCACGCACGCCGCGCTACGACGGCGCAGTGCTGCTCTTCAACGCGGCGCGCAAGCGGCCGGGCCTGCCGCTGCCGGACAGCTGGCACGCCCATCTGGCGGCCGATGCGCTGACGTGCGTCGCGCTCGACTGTTCGCATGACGGGATGTCCGATCCCGAACCGATGGCGGCGATCGGCGCGGCGCTGGCGCAACGGCTCGCCGCGGCGACCGCCGCTAGCTCTTTTTGAGGAATTCGAATCGATGAATGTACAGGCAGGCATGAAATTTCCGGGGACGGTCGCCGTCGTGAGCGGCGCGGCGCAGGGTATCGGCGCGGCCGTCACGCGCGCGCTAGCTGCGCGCGGGATCGAGGTCGCCGCGTTCGACGTCGACGGCGACGCATTGGCGCGCCACGCGGCCAACAATACGGCCAACAGTGCGGCCAACAGTGCGGCATCCGGCGCGCGAATCCATCCGTTCACGGTCGACGTCGCGGACGCGGCCGCCGTCGATGACGCGGTCGCACGCGTGGAGGAGACGGTCGGTCCGATCGGGATGCTCGCGAACGTCGCGGGCGTGTTGCGAATGGCGGCGGCGACGTCGCTGAGCGACGCCGACTGGGCGCACTGTTTCGCGGTGAATACGCACGGTGTGTTTCACCTGTCGCGCGCGGTCGCGCAACGGATGGTCGCGCGTCGCGCCGGCAGCATCGTGACGGTCGGCTCGAACGCGGCGCTCGTGCCGCGCATGCAGATGGCCGCGTATGCGGCGTCGAAGGCCGCCGCGCACCAGTTCACCCGCTGTCTCGGGCTCGAGCTGGCCGGGCACGGCATCCGCTGCAACATCGTCGCGCCGGGCTCGACCGATACACCGATGCAGCGCCAGCTCTGGGACGGCCCGGCCGGCCCGGCGGGCGTGATCGGCGGTTCGCTCGACACGTATCGCACGGGCATTCCGCTCGGCCGCATCGCCGCGCCGGACGACGTCGCCGAAACGGTGCTGTTCCTGCTGTCCGACGCGTCGCGTCACGTCACGCTGCACAGCCTGTGCGTCGACGGTGGCGCGACGCTCGGCGTGTGACGGTGTTTCGAGTCCCTTCTCCGGAGCGACAGCGATGAAACATATCTCCGCCGAAATCGAATCGGGCGCATTCGGCGCCTTTGCCGAGCCGCCCCGCGACGAACGGCTGTGCGTCGGCATGCGGCTGCCGGCGCCGGACGCGCTGCGCCGCGACCTGCCGGCGACGGTCGCCGCGCAAGCGACCGTCGCCGCCGGCCGCCGGCAACTGCGCGCGATCCTCGAGCGTCGCGACGCGCGCCGCATCGTCGTCGTCGGTCCGTGCTCGATCCATGATCCGCAGGCGGCGCTCGACTACGCGCGGCGGCTCGCGCGGCTCGCGCATGCGGTGCGCGACGCATTCTGCGTGGTGATGCGCGTGTACTTCGAGAAACCGCGCACCACGGTCGGCTGGAAAGGCCTGATCAACGACCCGGGCCTCGACGGCAGCCACCGCGTGCTGGACGGGCTGTATGCAGCGCGCCGGCTGCTCGTCGATATCAACGCGCTCGGGCTGCCTGCCGCGATCGAGGCGCTCGACGTCGTCACGCCGCATTACCTGTGCGATCTCGTGAGCTGGGCCGCGATCGGCGCCCGCACGACCGAGTCGCAGGTGCATCGCGAGCTGGCGTCGGGTCTCGCGATGCCGGTTGGCTTCAAGAACGGCACCGACGGTCAGGTCGACGTGGCCGCGCACGCGATGCTGACCAGCATGCGGCCGCATACCTTCATCGGTATCGACGGCGCCGGCGCTCCGGCGCTGCTGCACAGCGACGGCAATCCGCACGCGCACGTCGTGCTGCGCGGCGGCCGGCACGGGCCGAACTACGACGCGGCATCGGTGGCCGCCGCCGTCGAGACGCTGCGCGCGCAGCGCCTGCCGCCGAACCTGCTGATCGACTGCTCGCACGCGAACTGCGGTAAAGAGGCCGACCGGCAACTCGCGGTGCTCGACGACGTCGTCGGGCAGATGTGCGCCGGCAGCGACGCGATTCGCGGCGTGATGCTCGAGAGCTTTCTCGAAGCCGGGGCGCAGCCGCTTGGCGGCCCGCTGCGCTACGGCTGCTCGATCACCGACCCGTGCGTCAGCTGGGACGCGACCGAGGAC
>NZ_JAAGPL010000364.1:0-4299 GCF_017104785.1 Burkholderia sp. Ac-20353
AGGCGGCGCACCTGCAGATAGCGCGCATGTGCGGCGTTCGCAGGGTCGCCGTGCGCTTCCAGCGTGGCGCGCGCCATCTCGAGTGCCTTCGTCGGCCAGTTGAGATCGCGCGACGCGAGCGCGATCTCGGCTTCGGCGACCACGCAACGCGCCCGGGCGACGACTTCGCGAGGGCCGAATGCGCGCGCCGCGCTGCGCACGAGTGCCTTCGCGCGCTCGAAGTCGCCGAGTTGCGCCATCGCGATGCCGCGCAGCGCGAGCGCGGGCGCATCGTCGCGCAGCGCGACCCGGTTCAGCGCGCCGAGCGGGTCACCCGCGGCGAGCGCGCGCGCCGCAGCCGTGATCAGCGAATCCATCCGAATCCCGACACACTTGTCACTCCCCCCGTTTGGCGCCCGGCACTAATCTAGCACCACGACTCCCGCCCGGCACGTCGTGCCGGTGACGGAACGTACCACGCAGGACACCGAAAGGAGGAACGAGCAATGACCACACATCTCACCGGCACACGCGACGAATGGCTGGCGGCGCGCGTCGCGCTGCTCGACGCGGAGAAGGCGCTGACGCATCAGAGCGACGCGCTTGCGCGGCAGCGTCAGGCGCTGCCGTGGGTGCGAATCGACAAGACGTACCGGTTCGACACCGACGCCGGCGCAGCGACGCTAGCGGACCTGTTCGGCGGCCGTTCGCAGCTGATCGTCTACCATTTCATGTTCGGGCCCGACTACAAGGCCGGCTGCCCGTCGTGCTCGTCGATCGCGGACGGCTTCAACGGCTTCGCCGTCCATCTGGCGAATCACGACGTGATGCTGATGGCCGTGTCGCGGGCGCCGCTCGCGAAGCTGCAGGCGTACAAGCAGCGGATGGGCTGGACGTTCCCGTGGGCGTCCTCGGTCGACAGCGATTTCAATTTCGATTTCAACGTATCGTTCACCGAGGCGCAGCAGCGCACCGGCGACGTCGAATACAACTACCAGCGCGCCGGTCATGCGATGGACCAGACGCCGCCGCCGGAACCCGTTGCCCGGTTCGCGGCCACCTGTGGCACCGACGCGGCCACGTTTTCGCGCGATCGGCCCGGGATGAGCGCGTTCGTGCTCGAGGACGGCGTGGTCTATCACACCTATTCGACCTACGCGCGCGGGCTGGACGGCCTGTGGGGCATGTACCAGTGGCTCGATCGCGCGCCGAAGGGGCGCAACGAGCAGGGCGTCTGGTGGCGCCGTCATGACGAATACGACCGGCGTTGAGTCGCGAATCGGGGCTGACTTCGTGGGCGGCTTCGGGGGCGACGCGTGCGTGCCGCGGGAGGTGGCAGACAGGCCGCCGCGCAGCGCAGTCGGCCGCGCTTCACGGCACGCGTTCGCCGGCGTGCTGGTCGTGCTGTTCGCCGCCGGCGTGGCGGGGACGATCGTGCTGCGCGCGTCGATGGCGTCGATGGGCGGCGTGCCGATGGCGGGCGGCTGGACGCTGTCGACTGCATGGGGCCCGCTCTGCGGGCAATCGTGGCCCGGCGCCGTTGTGGCGTTTCTCGGCATGTGGGGCGCGATGACGGTGGCGATGATGCTGCCGTCGCTCGCGCCGACGCTGTGGCGTTACCGGCAGGCGGTCGGCGTGGCGGGCGTGACCGGCAACGCACGCCGCGGACGACTGACCGCGCTCGTCGGTGCCGGGTATTTATCGATATGGGGCGCATTCGGCCTGGCCGTCTTTCCGGCCGGTGCGTTGCTGGTCGGCCTCGCGGTGCGCATGCCCGGCTTGGTGCGGGCGTTTCCCGTGCTGGCCGGGGTCGTGGTCCTCGTTGCTGGCGCGCTCCAGTTCACCGGATGGAAGGCGCGTCGGCTGGCCTGCTGCCGGGGGGAGGCGGCGCATGCCCCGTCGCTGCCGACTCGCGCTGGTGCCGCATGGCGGCACGGTCTGCGCGTCGGTCTGCATTGCGGCGCGTGCTGCACGAATCTGATGGCGATCGCGCTCGCGACCGGCATCATGGATCTGTGCGTGATGGCCGCGGTGGCGGCTGCGATTGCCGCCGAGCGCGTCGCGCCGGACGGCCGGCGCGCGGCACGCATTGTCGGGTGCCTTGCCGTCGTCACGGGCTTGTGGATGATTGCGCGCGCGGCCGGCCTCGCGTAACCGCGCGTGCGTATGCCGGCCAATGCCGGCCAATGCCGGTCAATGCTGCGAGCGCCCGCTCCGGAGCGCCCGCGGCCGCATGTGCGGAACCGCGCCACGCGGTGGTGGCCAGCGCGAACGGACATGCCGCAGGCCAAAACGAAACCGGATCGAAAACGACCCGAAAGGCGATCCGAACGATTCGGGGCCGCGACGGCCCGGAAACGGCTAAGCCTTTGTTCGTGTTGTGAAATTCAACAGTACTTCGCGTATAATTCGATTTTGCGCCCATAGGATTTGCCATGCGTCTGATCCAAAAAGCACTCACTTTCGATGACGTGCTCCTCGTCCCGGCCTTCTCCGACGTTCTGCCGCGCGACACCAGCCTCAAAACCCAGCTGACCCGCAACATCTCCCTGAACATGCCGCTAGTGTCCGCCGCCATGGACACGGTCACCGAAGGCCGACTCGCGATCGCGATGGCGCAGCAAGGTGGCGTCGGCATCGTCCACAAGAACCTCACGCCTGCCGAACAGGCCCGCGAAGTTGCGAAGGTCAAGCGCTTCGAGTCCGGTGTCGTCCGCGACCCGATCACGGTGCCGCCGCAGATGAAGGTGCGCGACGTGATCGCGCTGTCGCGCCAGCATGGCATTTCGGGCTTCCCGGTTGTCGAGGGCCCGCAGCTCGTCGGCATCGTCACGAACCGCGACCTGCGTTTCGAATCGCGCCTCGACGAGCCGGTCAAGTCGATCATGACGCCGCGCGAGCGTCTCGTGACGGTCAAGGAAGGCACGCCGCTCGCCGAAGCGAAGGCGCTGATGCACAGCCACCGCCTCGAGCGCGTGCTCGTGGTCAACGACGCGTTCGAGCTGCGCGGCCTGATGACGGTCAAGGACATCACGAAGCAGACCGAGCACCCGGACGCTTGCAAGGACGAGCACGGCAAGCTGCGCGCAGGCGCGGCGGTCGGCGTCGGTCCGGACAACGAAGAGCGCGTCGAGCTGCTCGTGCAGGCGGGCGTCGACGTGATCGTCGTCGATACCGCGCACGGTCACAGCAAGGGCGTGCTGGAGCGCGTGCGTTGGGTCAAGCAGACGTACCCGCACGTCGAGGTGATCGGCGGCAACATCGCGACGGCCGCGGCCGCGAAGGCGCTCGTCGAATACGGCGCGGACGCGGTGAAGGTCGGCATCGGCCCCGGCTCGATCTGCACGACGCGGATCGTCGCGGGCGTCGGCGTGCCGCAGATCAGCGCGATCGCGAACGTGTCCGACGCGCTGCGCGGGACGGGCGTGCCGTGCATCGCCGACGGCGGCATCCGCTTCTCGGGCGACGTGTCGAAGGCGCTCGCCGCCGGCGCGAACGCAGTGATGATGGGCAGCATGTTCGCGGGCACCGAAGAGGCGCCGGGCGACGTGTTCCTGTACCAGGGCCGCCAGTACAAGTCGTACCGCGGCATGGGCTCCGTCGGCGCGATGAAGGACGGCGCGGCGGACCGCTACTTCCAGGACAACTCCGCGAACATCGACAAGCTCGTGCCGGAAGGCATCGAAGGCCGTGTCGCGTACAAGGGTTCGGTCAACGCGATCATCTTCCAGTTGATCGGCGGCGTGCGCGCGAGCATGGGCTACTGCGGTTGCAAGACGATCGCCGAGCTGCACGACAAGGCCGAGTTCGTCCAGATCACCGCGGCGGGCATGCGCGAGTCGCACGTGCACGACGTGCAGATCACGAAGGAAGCGCCGAACTACCACGTGGACTGATCGCCGATGAAACCGCTGCTGCGAGCCGTGCTGGTTGTCGATGCCGTGCTGCTGCTGGCGTTCGGCGTGCTGTTCGTGCTGACGCCGTGGCACGCGCTGTTCAACGCGTTGCAGCTCGCAAACGTCGAGCCGGCGATGCTTGGCCAGGCGTTCGGCGTCGCGCTGCTCGGCCTCGGGTGGCTCGCGCTGCATGCAGCGGTCAACGGTGACCTGACGGCTCCGGTCGCCCGCGTGGTCGGCCATGTGAACTGGCTGATCGGCGTGCTGACGATCGTCTGGGCGATCGGCTCGCGCGGTCCGGCGCTCGCGGCAGCTGGCCAGCTGGTGTCGGCAGTGGCCGGCGTGGTGCTGGTCGTGCTGGGCCTCGGCGGCGTGCGTCTGGCCGCGGTCGTGCGGCGGCGCGCTAAGGCGCAGGCTGCACCTG
>NZ_JAAGPL010000365.1:0-4294 GCF_017104785.1 Burkholderia sp. Ac-20353
GCCCGCGCGGCTGCGTGCGCAGGCGGGCCGGCTGCCGACGCCGTTCCGCGAGGTGCTCGACGACCTGTCGAACGTCGCGAACGGCAGCGTCGCGACCGTCGAGCAGCGCAGCGTCGCGCAGCGCGCGGGTGCGAACGTCGGAGATTTCTGCCGGCAGGCGATCGCGGGCCGCTATCCGTTCGCGCGCGGCGCGTCGCGCGACGTCGCGCCGTCGGATTTCGTGCAGCTCTTTGCGCCGGGCGGCCTGATGGACGACTTCTTCCAGAAGAACCTGCAGCCGATCGTCGATACGACGTCGCATCCGTGGCGCTTCGCGAACCGCAACGCGGATGCCGATCCGTCGGCGGCCGCGATGCTCGCGTCGTTCGAGAAGGCGGCGGTGATCCGCGACGTGTATTTCGGCGGCGGCGCGCGGACCGCGCAGTTGAAGGTGCAGATCGAGCCGGTCGAGATGGATCCGGCGATTTCCGAAATGGTGCTCGACGTCGACGGCCAGATCGTCCGCTACGCGCACGGGCCGCTCGCGTCGAGCGCCGTGCAGTGGCCGGGCCCGCGCGGCAGCAACCAGGTGCGGCTGCAGACCGCCGGGCAGGCCGGCGCCGCGGACGGCTTCGCGACCGACGGGCCGTGGGCGCTTCACCGCCTGTTCGACCGCGCGGCGCTGTCGGCCGGGCGCGGCCCCGAGCAGATGATCGCGCGCTTCACGGTCGACGGGAAACCGGTCGTGCTGCAGGTGACCGCGAGCAGTGTGCGCAATCCATTCAGGTTGGCCCAGATGGAGTCCTTTACATGCCCTCCGAAGCCATGAGTCCGACGCCGCCGCTCGCATATGACGGCGCACCGCCCGCGTGGTACGGAAAGATCCCCGGCGCCGGCGATTTCGTGAACCGCCGGTTGCCGCATGCGCTCGCCGGCTGGTGGGAGCGCTGGTTCCAGCAGGGGATGGCCGCGATGCGCCAGCGCGGCGCGGACGAGATCGAGCGCTACTACACGGTCGCGCCGGTCTGGAATTTCCTGATTCCGGCCGGCACCGGCACGCAGTGCGTGCAGCCCGGCTGTCTCGCGCCGAGTTGCGACCGCGTCGGGCGCTATTACCCGCTGCTGGTCACGCTGCCGCTCGGCGAGGCCGATTACTGGAGCGGGCTGCCGGATGTCGCGGACGCGTTCTACTGGCAGGTCGGCAGCGCGTTGCTCGACGCGATCCGGCACGCGCGCGCGCCGGGTGATCTCGAGGCGTCGCTGGAGAACGTGCGGCTCGTGCCGGGCGATGTGCTGCCGCGCGCTTACGGCGGCGTGGCGGGCGGAGTGTTGGCGACGCCGAGGTCGAAGTGGCAGTCGCAGTTGGAATCGGAGGTGGAGTCGGAGTCGCAACCCGAGCCGGAGCCCGAGCCGCCCGCGACGCCCGCGTGGCCGGGGCTGTCGGGCTATTTCGACCCGCACGGTGCGACGAGTTTCTGGTGGACCAATCGCGCCGACGGTTCGCCGCTGCGCACGCACGCGCATACGGGCGTGCCGGACAGCCTGCTGTTCCTGCGGCTGTTCGGCGGTAGCTTCTAGCGCGCAGCAGCGGACGACAGGCGGCGCGACGCATCGTGCCGCACGCCGGCGAGCGACGCACCGGCGCCACGGGTGCCACGGGTGCACACGATGCAGGCGCGCAATGGACGAAGAACGCAGGTCGCAGCACGCGGTATGGAGAGGCGGAGATGAAGGACCCGGTTTCGAGAGACAACGAGCAGGAGACGACGGACCGCGGCAGCGAGGCCGGATTCGCGGTGCGGCCGCTGCCGCTCGGCCATCGCCTTGGCGAGCTGCAGCTCGACGAGGTGCTCGGCGTCGGCGGCTTCGGGATCGTCTATCGCGCGTTCGACCGCACGCTGCGGCGCGCGGTGGCGATCAAGGAATACATGCCGTCGATGCTCGCGACGCGCGGCGGCGACTACACGGTGTCGTTGCGCTCCGAGCGGTTCGCACAGGCGTTCGACGCCGGGCGCGCCGCGTTCCTCAACGAGGCGCGGCTGCTCGCGCAGTTCGATCACCCGGGGCTCGTGAAGGTCCTGCATTTTTGGGAAAGTCACGGCACCGCGTACATGGTGATGCCGTTCTACGAGGGACGCACGCTCAAGCAGCTGCTCGACGGCGGCGTGCAGATGGGCGAGACCCAGCTGCGCAACGTGGTTGGCGCGCTGCTCGGTGCGCTCGACACGCTGCACCGCGCGCAGTGCTTCCATCGCGACGTCGCGCTCGACAACGTGCTGATCCGGCCCGACGGCAGTGCGATCCTGCTCGACTTCGGCGCGGCGCGCAAACGGATCGGCGATCTCGTCGACGACGGCGCGATGATGATCAAGCCCGGCTATGCGCCGATCGAGCAGTACACCGACGATCCCGCGTTCAGTCAGGGGCCGTGGACGGACCTGTACGCGCTCGGCGCGGTGATGCATGCAATGATCGCCGGCGAGCTGCCGCCTGCGGCGGTGGTGCGCAGCATCCAGGACACGTACCGGCCGCTCGCGACGCGCGCGCTGGCCGTGCGCGAGCTGTACAGCCCGGCGCTGCTTGCTGCGGTCGACCATGCGCTGCAGGTCCGGATCGAGGATCGGCCGGACTCGGTCGCGGCGTTCGCGGCGGAGCTCGGGTTGCGCGAGCCGGAGCGGCATGGGTATGGCGCGGGGCAGGCACCCGCGCGGCCAGCGGCGGATGAAGCGGGCGCGAACGCGGGGCAGGGTTCGGCTGTGCCGCAGTCGGCTACACCGAATGCGGCTGCCGGACAAGCCGCCGCGCATCACGCAACGGGACCGGGCGCCACGCCTCGGAACGACACCGGCGGCCCGGCAGCCGCTGCGTCGCCCGGCGCCGCAGCGCGCGTCACGTCAGATGACACGCGCCCCGGCATCGTCCGACGTCTGCCGGGCGATCGCCGGACGCAGCTCTTTGTCGGCGGCGCGATCGCGTTGCTGCTGGTGATCGGCATCAGCACCGCCTATCTGATGAAGCCGGCGCGCGACGCGGAGCCTGCATCGAGCGCGAACCCGCCGCAGGCCTCCACACCATCGCCGGCACCCGGCAGCAATCCGGCGGTGTCGCTCGCATCGCCAGGCCCGGCGCCCGCGCTTGCCCCACCGGTTACGGCGCAAACGCCTGCCGACGCATCGGCCCAGGCGTCCGCACCCGTCGTCGCCGATGTGCCGGCTAGCGAGTCTGTCGTGCCGCCTTCGCCTCCGTCGCAAGTCGCGGCGAACGACGCCGGCACGGGCGCCGGCGCCGCGCCGCGATCAACGTCACCGTCGTCTTTGCCGTCGTCGCCGGCCACGTCCGGGCCGAGCCTCGCGCCGGCGGGGAGCCTCGATGCGTCCGAGCGTGTCGTCAACGTGCCGTCGGGTGACAACGCCGCGCGTCCAGCCGCCGCGCCTGCTGCAGCCACGCCTGCCACAACCGCGATGAGCTCGGCAGCGACCACAGCGACCACAGCGACCACAGCGGCGCTCGAGGCGGCCCCCGAGCCGCGTCCACCCGAGCCGCCGCCTGAAACCGTCGCGGTGCGTTTCCACGTGCGGCCGTGGGGCGACATCTACGTGAGCGGAGTGAGGCGTGGTGCGAGCCCGCCGCTGCGCTCGGTGTCGCTGTCGCCGGGCACGTACCAGATCGAGATCCGCAACGGCACGCTGCCGCCGTTGCGGCGCACTGTGAAGATCGACGCCGGCAGCAAGCCGATCAGCATCGACTATGCCTTCGAATGACACCGGCCGGGTGCCGCGCCGCCTTCAGCCACAGGAACGCTCATGCCGCACGCAGACCTGATCGAACGATTGCTTACCGCCGTCGCGCCGCACGCGCCGTGCGGTACGAATCTCGAGTACGACGCGGATTTCCTGCTGCTGCGGGAACGTGCGACGCCGCGTACCGAACAGCAATACGGCGACACCGTGATCCCGGCCGAAACGCCGGACTGGGGTGCCGTCGAGCAGCTCGCGCTCGCGCTGTGCGAGCGGACGAAGGACCTGCGCGTCGCCGCGCATCTGACGCGGAGCTGGACCGAGCTACGCGGCCTGCCTGGTCATGCGGACGGCCTCGCGCTCGTCGCGGGGCTGCTCGAACGCTGGTGGGACGACGTGCATCCGCGTGTCGACGCCGATGGCGATACGGACCCGACGCCGCGCATCAACGCGCTGGCCGAAGTCGCGGGCGCGCACGACTGCGCGCGGGCGGCACGGCGCCAGCCGTTGCTCGACGGCGGCCCGAGCGTGCGAGACGCCGAGCGCATCCTCGACGGCCGCGACGACGTCGCGATGCG
>NZ_JAAGPL010000037.1:0-58471 GCF_017104785.1 Burkholderia sp. Ac-20353
GCCGCGTGCGGATCGGCGCGCGACGGCACCACCGCGGGTTCGGCCCGTGGCGGCCGGCTGGCAGGCGTGCCGTCGAGCGACGGCGTGCCGATAGCGTTTTCAGTCACTGGTATGCTCCCCGTGCGTCCGGCCCTCGTGCGGCGCACCGGACCGTCTGTCGAGATGTGATAATACGTATTAATACAAGTTGGGCGATCCAATTGCTTTTCATATCGATATCCGGAATTCCGCTGAAGGCGGGCCGGGAACGGAAAGGAAGAACCGATGACGCTGGTGCGTGACGACGCGACGTCGCTTTACGAGCAGATCGCGGCGACGCTGCGCGGCGAGATCGAGCAGGGCATCTACGAACCGACCGGTAAGCTGCCGTCCGAGGCGCAGTTGAGCGAGCGCTTCGCGGTGAGTCGCGTGACCGTCAGGCTCGCGCTCGCGCGCCTGACCGACGCGCACATCGTCGAGCGCAAGCAGGGTAAGGGCACGTTTGCCGCGAAGCAGCGGTTGCGGCATCGGCTCGATGTGCTGCGCGGGTTCTACGACTCGCTTGCGGGGCAGGGTGTGCACGCACGCATGGAACTGCTGCGGATGGAAGAGTGCGATGTGCCGCCGGGATTGCGGCACGCGTTCGCCGAGGACGTCACGCGTTGCATCTATCTCGAGCGCCTGCATTGGGTCGACGACGAACCCGTCGCGCTTGCGCAGACGTGTCTGCTGCCCGACGCGCGTGCCGTTGCCCATGCGCAGGCCGAGAGCCTGCCGACCTACGAGATGCTTGAACGGCTGCTCGGCTGGCGGATCACGGATGCCGACATGTCGGTCACGGCCGTGAGCGCACCCGATGATGTGGCGGATCGATTAAGGATCGGCGCGAATGCGCCGCTGCTCGTGTTGCGGCGCACGTCTCGTCTGGCCGATGGGCGCACGTGCGAATCGACCGTGTTTCATATCCGGCCCGAGCGATTCGACCTCGTGGTGAGGAGTGGCGTCGAGGCGCGGTTCGTTGGTTGACGTCGCGAGGAAATCGCGATGCGTCGCTGTCGCGGTGAGGACGTTTGACAGGGTGGTGTCCGACGGCGGATTCCGGTTGCGCGTTATTGCGCTGTCGTCGTCGACGAAACGGCATGACCAAGAGACACATAGCCCTGATGCAGCATCGACTCGATCGTTATCCAATCGTTTTTGGTAACGCTGCCGGCATCCTCCCGGGCATCGCGCAACAGCATCGCTTGCGCCCGCAAGCGACCGAATTCGGACGTCGAGCGCGCGGGCACCATGTATAGCGCGGCCGCCGCTGCCGCGCACGCATCAGCCAATGCGCCGGGCGGATAACGGGCGCGCTGCCGGTGCACGATCCACCATTCCAGTTCGAGCTTCGATGTGTGATCGAGGTCGAAACTGCGATTGCCCGTGTTGCGGATCAGTTTGAAGTAGGTTTTCAGCGCCGGCAGCGCTTTCACGTAATCGCTGCGCTCGTTGCCTTCCTTGAACGTGAATGCTGCCGATGCGCCGTAATAGGCGCCGACATACGATCTCAACCACGGAAAGCGATACTGCGTGCGCAGTGACTCGGCGAGTTGGAGAAAGAGCGCGATGTGTCGACGGTCGTAGTAGGCGCGCCATATTCCGGTCTCGAGCGTCCCCGTCGCGATCGGATCGAATTGGCTCAGGTCGCGATTCAACGGTAAGAAGAGATCGGCGGCTACGTAACCGGCCAGAACGACAAACAGCGCGAGTGCCGCGCGACGCCAACGCGCCGACATGGCGGCGGACGTCGCGCGGAAAGGGCGTTCACCGCTGTGGGTGTGCCCGGTCGGCTTCATCGCGAATCGAGTCGATGTCGAACGTGTAATGGGCAAGTTACTTCAGTACACGTCCGAAGACCTCTCCCAGTTCGGCATCTTCGAGCACCGGCGCGATGTCGAGCTCCATCAGGTCGCTCCACATGTACGCGAATTCGGTCAGCGTCTTTACGTCATCAGTTTCAAGCAAGTCGAACCCGCCGCGCAGATCCGCTCGCGTCCATCTGCCGAGCAGCCTGACGCCCGCCGGCGGTAGTCCGCCCGTTTTCTGAAATCGGGTGATGGCTTCGGCCCGGGATAGCGTGTCCGGGGCCCAGGTGAATGTCAGCATGAACTTCATGGCGTACCTCCCGATGGAGCGATTGGGCTGAATTCATTTTAGGCAATCGAATTTGTTCGCCTTATCGGGGAAGGTACTCGTACGGATATTTTTCGTCGGTCGCGATTCGGGATGCGGCTCGAACGGCTCGGGATGGGTAATCAGCCGATGAATCACAATCAGCCGATGAATCGAGGACATTGGTGTCATCGTTGTAACGCATCCTTCGGGAGGTGGCGTGTCGATCGACAGAATGACGGTGGACAGGTGCGGACTGTGACTTGAAATGCCGGGTGCTTTCACAGTCAAATTGGCGGCGCAGAGCACAATTTTGGCAGCGCAGCTCTCAATTGAGCCACTCGTTATCCTGCTAATATGGGTCGTTTTATAAATCCGCTTACGAATGCGAGCGGCAATAAAAACGCTACTCAAAGATGGAAATAAAATGAAAGTAGGGAAACGAGAGTTTGTAAGAAAATCGTCGCGCTTCACATTTTCCATAGCATGCGTCCTGACTTCCTTGCTCTCCGCGTGTGGCGGCGATAGCGGGGGTGGTCCATCCGCCACGCCGATTGCCAATCTTAGCGCTGCGCAACAAAGCTACGAGAGCTTCACTTTGTCAGGAAACGGCGGCCAACACTTTCTGAACGGCTCACTGGATTTTTACATCTCGTCCGCTGGCACGCCGATACTGAACAAGGCGACTTCTTTCTTCTTCACGGGCGACACAAGCCTGGCACAAAGCCCGGCAGTGGCCGGGCCACAGTTACTGACGACAGGGGTATCCACAATAGCCCCGACACTTGCCGTACCGAAACGAGCCGGAGAACGCTATCTGGTGGGTGGGAGCATCGTTGTGGCGGCAGTTCCAGCTCAAACGCAGGTCAGCTACAGCGGTGAAAATGTCGAGGAAACGGACCTGGCGTCCGATGGCAAGACCGTCACGATGACCCTGCTAGGGACCAGCTATACGACGGTGCCGCTGTCTGGCGCGATTGCGAGTTCGCCGTCCGAGTTGTTTGACGGCAGCGCGCTAGGAATCGTTACCAGCACGATAAGCGGAACATCTCTCTATAACAAACAAGCAAGCTGGCAAGCTGGTGCCGCGTATATGAAAGTGGTCAGGCATGTGGTCGGCGACACGGTATTGGTTGGGGATTGCGCCGCACCCGCTACGACGGGGCCCAACGTAACCCCTTGCGTCACGACCGCTTCGGCGCTGGAAGCGTTTTTCCCTCATACCAGCATCGCCGACAAAAAAACGTATGACCTGAGTGACGGCCAGATCGTCACACTGGCCGGAACGCGGGCGTGGGTCGCGAACGTGGAATCGAACTCGGCCACGCCTCGATACCGGGTTTATTTTCAGAATAGCGGGCAGATCTTTAGCGGCGACTTGATCAAGGACGGCACGACGCTCGGGATCTACCCGAGCGGCAGTACCACGCCGCAAAACTTCTATATCTTCCTCAATAGCGCTGCGGTGCAATCAGTGAAGGCGGCTGTCACGTTCTGATCTGGATCGTCTGGTACCCTTGATATTTGCCGCGGGCAGGTGAATTCCATGCAAATTGGATAGGGTTCCAGACGGAGTGCAAAACGTTGTCCATCTTCTGCATGGAAATTGATTTACGGTCGGACGCTCCAGTGGCAGTATCGCATCTCGATCTCTTCGCGGAGAAGTAACCATGTTCCGGCCCGTCGCCGCCTCTATGTTCTTTGCGCTGGCATCAGCGTCGCAGGTGTTTGCCCAAACGCCCAATCCGCCTGCAGTGACGCTTGTGAAGGAGACGACGCCTGATGGCGTTGAGGCGAGACTGCTGACGTCCCAGTTCGCCCCCAACACCTCCAGCCCCTGGCACACGCATCCGGCTCCAGTGATGATTTACGTACTGGAAGGAACCGGCGTATGGGAAGTGGACGGTCTTCCGCCAAAGACGCTCACGGCCGGTCAGGGCACGCTCGAACCCGCCAACAAGAGAACCCGTGTGGTCAACCAGGACGCCACGCAAACGCTCAGGCTCGTGTTGGTTCAGATGTCGGACCCCGGCAAGCCATTTTCGTCGCCTGCGAAGTAGGGAGGCTGCTTCGCTTTGCAATTTTCGGTGCTCGACGTGAAACTCATGCGCCAACACTGACCACCTTACAAAAGTATTTTCATGCCTGTCATGGCGACGTGCGACCAGCTATCCGGCAATCAGGACCATCCCCGCGAACTTTCGAAAACCGTCGTCGCAGCATCGCTTGTGACCGGCCTCGAAATGTTCGATTTCACCGTTTTCGGATTTTTCGCGGCGGTGATCGGAGACCGGTTCTTCCCGGCGAACGATCCGATGACGTCGTTGTTGTGGGCCGTCGGTACATTTGGCATCGGGTTCTTCATGCGGCCTGTTGGTGCAATGGTCATCGGCACATACGCGGACCGCGTGGGACGCCGCGCAGCGATGGCGACGACGAGCTGGATGATGGCGCTGGGAACCGCCGCGCTCGCCCTGTGCCCGTCGTTTGCCAGCATAGGCGTGATTGCGCCGCTCGTTGTGATCGCCGGTCGATCGTTGCAGGGCTTTGCCGTCGGCGGCGACATCGGCGTTGCCGCTGCCTTCGTCCTGGAGGCAGGGCCCGTGTCGCGCCGGGGCTTTCTGGTCAGCTGGCAACTCGCCAGTCAGGGCGCGGCCGCGTTGCTGGGGGCGACCCTGGGCATGCTGATCACCAGCACGGTGTCGCCGGCGGCGCTTGCCTTGTGGGGCTGGCGAATCCCGTTCCTGATCGGTCTCTTGATCGCGCCGGTCGGCCTCTACGTTCGCCACCGGCTTCGCGATGATCCGTTTGTCATCAACGCCGCCGGACACGCGCGCACACCCCTGACCGAACTGTTCCACCAACATGGAACGAAGATCGTGCTGGCGATGCTGCTGATGATGGGGCAAACCATACCGGTCTACGCGATCGTCTACTTCATGCCGAGCTATGCGACGCGCGTGATGCACATGCCCGCCGTCACCGGGTTTCAGGCTTCCGCGTTGTCCGCGCTGCTGCTGGTCGTCATTCCGCCGCTGGCCGGCCGTGTCATCGACAGTCTGCCGCGCCGCAAGCCATTGGCCCTCGTGGCCTCGGGATGCTCGGCGCTGCTGGTCTATCCGGTCTTTCTGATGATCGCCCGTGCGACGAGCGTGCTGCCGATCCTGTGCGGCGTCGCAGTCTTCAGCATCATGGTGGCGTTCAGCGCCGTCGCGGTCACCCTGCTCGTGCTCGAAGCGCTGCCCGCGCGGGTGCGCGCGAGCGGCATGGCCGTTTCGCATGCGTTGAACGTCGCGTTGTTCGGCGGCACCGCTCAATTCATCGTGACCGGTTTGATCAAATGGACCGGCGATCCGCTGTCCGCGGCCTGGTATGTCGCGCCCGCATGTGGCGTGAGCTTCTGCGCGCTGATGCTTTTCAAGGAGCGGCACGCCGAAGGCTGAGCTCGCCGCGCACGCATTGACGCCTCGCTCACGGCGTTCGAACCATTTTGCTGCTCACCAGCGCCCGAAAATCCTGCGGCGCCATGTCGTGGGCTCGCCGGAACGCGCGCGTGAAATCAGACGCGCTTTTGAATCCGAATCCGTAAGCAATCTCCGCCACCGCGACGTGCGGATAACGGATCAGTTCGTCGGCCGCATGGCGCAGCCTCAGATGGCGGATATACGCGTCGACGCCGCCCTCGTGCTGAAACAGGCGATAAAGCGTCGGGCGGGGAAATTGAAACGCAGCCACCACGCTTTCGGGGGAGAGGTCGTCCTCGGTCAGGTGCGCCCGAATATAGCGCCGAATCTGACCGAACATGGCCGCCCGCGCGGCCGCGCGCGTGTCGCCGATCAGGCGTGCCTGCCGTCCGAACGCGGCAACCAGCAGCCTGCCCGCCGCGCGGATTGCGTTGTCCGCGTCAGGGGCTTCCATGCAGGCAATTGTCTGACTAAGCGCCGTGACGTGTTCGACGATCAGCCGTTCGAGTGGCATCGTCCCATCGAGCACGCGACCGTGGATGGCCTCCGGATCGGGAAAGACTTCCTGCACCAGCGCGCCCGGCACGAAAAACGTGATGACCCGGCATGCGAGGCGTTGCATGCGAAAGGGTTGATTCATATCCAGCGCGAGGATGCGTGCAGGCGCGGGCGTGGAACTGCGATGAGCGGTGCGGACGGCGACGTTGTCGACGCCGCCCTCCAGAAACACATGAAAGACGAAGTCGCGTACCCGGTCTGTCGAGATCCGGGCCAGTGAGCGATCGAGGACCATCAGGTCGGATCGGCAATCCGTCAACACCAGCTCGCCAACCTGAAAGCGGTCGATTGAAGCATGGAACGGCCGCTCCAGGTCAGACCGCGAGGGCAGCACGTCGACAAGATGACCGACCCGATCGCGCCAGGCCAGCAGGCGACGTTGTGGCGGTTCGCCCCGCACGCTGAAGTGGCTATGCGCAATGCCGTGTTCAAGCGGATGGCCGGCATCGACCGTGGGTGCGCGGGAGTTCATGCGAAGAAGTTCTTTGCTGAAATGTGTCCGGAAGGCTGCCGGTGGATACGCTTTGGGAATCTAACCGAAAATTTGTCCGGAGCGAACTCTTCGAGAAACAAGCTTGGAATTTCTCGTGAGCTGACATGCAGGAGACGAGATCGGCCGTAGCCGACCCGTTGCTGCCGATCGAGCCGTTGCACCTCCGAGGGCAGGTGTCAGAGCACAACGGTCACTCGTTCCGAAGATCCGAAAGCTTGTCCGCCCTTAGCGGATCGGTTGCAGCAACTGAGAGCCCAGCGCAACACGCGACTGACCTGACTCTAGCCCCGCACCCAGCACGACTTGAGACCCCAATGGCAAGCAATGATCAGAGATCTCCGCGCACTTCACCGGTTCCCAGCGCGCTCCGCCGCCGGTTGACTTCCGCCCAAAGCTCATCGCTGTCGTCATTGCGCAGCAGGACCATCCAGTCCAGTTGATTGTCGGTCACGCCGAAGTATTCCAGGATTTCCCGGCGAGCCGCATCGATGAACTGCGCGTATTCCGGGGTTGCCTGGGCCTGCGCGTGCAAGGCGTCGTATGCTGCATCGTCCGCGCCGCCGCCGTGCTCGTCGATATAGCGAGAGATCCACTGGTCTCGTTCGCGGTCGTAATCGGCCTCGGCGCGCATCGCTTGCACAGCCGTGTAGAAATCCAATTGGGCAAACGCGGCGATCGCCGCCGTTGTCGCCTCGTCGAATGTAGTCGTCATTCCATCTCTCGTGTTGGTCATGGCACATCATTGCACGGGCCGCACCCGGGCAGGTGCCTCGAATTCGGACGGTCCAACACGCCGCCTGGCGCCGACGTTTGGCCCGTGCAAAGGCACCATGATCGGGAGGTTCACGCCTTCGAGCGCCACTCATCGGGGCCGCACGGGCGACAGGACACTCATCTTGCTGCACTGCAAGCACCGCAATGAAAACAACCGGGCGCGGCAAATCGCAGCACAAGTATCGAGCGTATCGCCGCGGGCGTCACGCCGGCACTTAAGCGCCAACGCGGGCGCCGGTCGTGAATTGCTCATAATGGCCGTACTCCGCCGGATACCTCCGCCGGAGGTCCGTTACCGGCTCAAAACGACCCATTACAGCCCATCGGACTACACTTGCGATTGGCCGCTTGCAGGCCGACATGAGTCAGTCGCAGACGGCTTCGGCCCCATACCTGCGAACCGGAATGTAATCCGCGCCGAAGGCGCAGACCGCTGCGAGCGCAATGGCGACCGCATCGCGCAGGTATGAACCTGTAACGCTTTCCACAAGCGCTCCCGCCGAGCCGCTATCCGTCTTCTTCGCCTATGCTTCGCTCGCCGACGTTGAAATACTCAAAAATTCGGCTCCGCAAAAAACTCAATACCCTGAAGAAAAGTCACGTCCGATTCACAAGCCCGAAATAATCGGATTTATAATCCGCCGCACCTTAATGCCTCGCAGTATCCGCGTTGGCCCATGCAGCGCACGGGGGAGGGACATTGAATTTGAATGTGCGCCCTTACACATACTGGATTGGAATTTTATCCGGGAAAGTACTTAAAAATTTGTTCTTGTCAGTCATCTATCTTCAAACTGGCGGGGTTTGATGCGCCGGAGGCAGCATGAATTGTGCTGCGAACATTTGAAGACACCACGGGCGATCTGGCGGAGCGTACGCTGGCTACGCTCGATGCCGCGCAGAGGGTGGGCGGCAACATCCACGGCAGGCAATGCACGTCGGGCAGGGCCTCCTTCCATGAGGCGGGCTGCGGGTGTCCGCCAATGGCGCTTAGCATCTTCCAATACGGGATCTTGCGGCACGTGCCGGAGGAACGATCTTCCACTCGTTTCAAGGCGCCGCGAACCGCTTACTGCAGCCTGGAAACCATAGAGCCAGTAAGCATTTGCTGTCGCGTATCGGGGGAATGCCGGGAGTAATAACTCGCCGGAATATGCATATCGACGCTTCGGTGCCTTTGGCAATGGAGATCGGACATGATTGCGCTCCTCCTTTCAGACCTGCATCGCATCGCCAGCGGCGATGCGATACCTATGTTGAAAACGCTCAAAAAGCAAGTCCATGGCTGCTTGTGGCTCTCTGCATCCCTGTCCGTTCTTGTATTCCTCATGACGGCTTCCATCGAAACATTTTCGGCAGGCATTACTAGAATCGAAATCACCTCGGTCGAGTCGCCCACCTTCAACGGCAAGACCTTCGGCGATGTCGGCGCCTATGAAAAATTGAGAGGTAAGGCATTTGGCGAGGTAGATCCGAACGATCTGCGCAACGCCGTCATTACGGATTTGCAACTTGCACCGCGCAACGCGCGCGGTATGGTGGAATATTCGATGGACATTTATATCTTGAAGCCCGTCGATGTGTCCAAGGGCAACCATAAGCTTTTTGTGGAAGTGAACCAGCGCGGCAGCAAGGTGTTTGGTCCCTTCAATTTATCCGGCGGTGGGAATAACCCAACCACGGCCGCAGATGCCGGCGAGGGTTTCCTGATGAACCAAGGTTATTCCTTGGCATGGAATGGCTGGGATCCATCGGCTCCGTCGGGAGGTGACAATTTGACCATCACCGTGCCCGTTGCCAGGAATCCGGATGGCTCTTCGATCACCGGGCCTGCCTATGAATACATCGTGTTCGACAACTCGACTGCGCTCACGTACAGGTTGTCCTATCCGACCGCCAGTCACGACCATTCCAAGGCTACGCTGACCGTGCGCGATCATCTTAACGATGCGCCGAAGCGCGCGGACTGGGAATTCGTCAATGACACAACGATCCGCCTGCTGCCTGCAGGGACGCCGTTCAAGCAGAGCGCAATCTACGAATTTTCCTATACGGCGAAAGATCCGGTGGTGGCAGGGATTGGCTTTGCGGCGACGCGCGACTTCGTCTCCTTTCTGCGCAATGCCAAGGCTGATAGCTTCAACCGGCCCAACCCGCTAGCAGGAGATATCGAGCGCGCGTACGCATTTGCCGTCTCGCAGCCGGGGCGTTACATGAACGACTTTGTCTGGCTGGGCTTTAATGAAGACAAGGGCCAGCGCAAGATCTTTGATGGCGTCGAAAACTGGATCGCCGCCGGCACCGGTGTCGGGCTGAATTACCGCTTCGCCCAGCCCAGCCGGACCGAACGCACCCGGCAGGACCATCGGTACCCGGAGGGCATCTTCCCATTCGCCTATACAACACTCACCGATCCGTTCACCAGCAAGACAGATGGCCGCCTTGCCAGGTGTACGCCGACGGATACCTGTCCAAAGATCATGTCGGTGAATTCGGCGAACGAGTATTGGGTCAAGGCCGGCTCGTTGCTGCACACGAATACCCAGGGAAATGACCTCGATGATCCGGACAACGTCCGGTTCTATCTGCTCTCAGGCGTCGAGCACAACCGGTCGGGTTCGCCGCCCAAATCCCGTGGCATCTGCCAGCAGTTCCGCAACACCACTGACCCGAATCCTGCGTTGCGGGCGCTGTTCATCGCGATGGACCAGTGGGTCGTCGATGGCACTGCGCCACCTCACAGCCGAGTGCCCCGCACTTCGGATGGCACAGCCGTATTCATCCAGCCCACCGAGAACTCGGTAAATGGTGTCGGTAAAGTGCCGCAGGATTTACTCGACTGGCCCACGATTCCGGGCGTGACGTATACGGGCGTAGTCACAGTGCGCAACCTGCTCAACTTCGGGCCTCGCCTCGACCAGGGTATCCTCAGCATCAATCCGCCCATCGCCACCGGCGAAATCTATCCTGCCTTTGTTTCAACGGTGGATGACGATGGCAATGAGATCGCTGGCGTGCGGCTGCCGCCAGTGGCCGCGCCAGTTGCTACGACAACCGGCTGGGCGCTGCGCGCAGACGCATTCGGCGGCGCGGACGGATGCGAGGGGTGGGGGCAATTCATCCCGTTTGCGACGACCGAGGCGCAGCGCCAAGCCACCGGTGATCCGAGACCGTCGCTGCAGGAGCGCTACAGGGATCACGCTGGCTACGTTAGGGCCGTCACCAAAGCCGCGAACAAACTCGCCAAGCACAGGTTGCTTCTGCCTTCTGACGTGCAACGCTACATCAGTGGTGCGGAAGCAAGCGACGTGCTGAAGTGAAAGGCGAACCGACAGCCTTCTTCAGTGCGTTAAGAACGGCGTACCAACCACGCATGCTATGCCATGCCAACGTACACAGCGATCCAGGCAATTGCTGATTGAGGATTGTAAGAGTTCTGTCGTTCGAAAAAACACTAGACTTCGATACACCGGCTGAGCGCTTTCACCAATACGTTGCATCGACGGGTTGAATCCGCAGCCGAACTCGGACCGACGACGAAGGTTGCACCGCATCGTTGGACGCCGCGGACGCCGACGGCAGATCCGACCCGTTTCGGCCCGTCGCGTGCTTACGGCGAATGTCCGCGAAGAATCCGCAATGCCGATGACCACGACACGCTGCTTCCCTGCGACACGCCTGTCGATCGTCGTCGAATCTACTAACTTCAGATCAAAGATTCGCCTGCAGGAAAGCTATCACTTGCGTTTCGATCTGACGGTGAATGGACGATCGATCGACTCCCGGCTCATCCTGGCAAATGAGACGTTCAGCAGCTGCAATTTGCGGAGGACATGAATCGATAAATACAAAATGGCTTCCGGGCACCACCACCAGCTTCGGCGGCACCGGAAATCCAGATGCCACTGCGAGCACGTTCCAGGTCGCATTGAGATAGGCATCGCTTTGCGGACGGTAGAGCAGCATCGGCACGTGGATTGGCGCGAGGCTCGATGAGTCGAACATAACCGCAAGCGGATCCATCAGAACGAGCGCCTTAAGGCGTAGGTCGACGGGCGGCCGCCAGGTTGCAAGTTTCGGTGACAAAAAGGAGGCATTGCTTGTCGAGCCCGCCATGTTTTCTTTGGCCCCGGAGGGCGGACATGAGCCGGGATCGTCGAGATGAGCACAAACCGCAATAGCATGCTCAAAATCTGGCTTTGCACCCGCGAGAGTCAGGGCGGTATAGCCGCCAGCGGAGTAGCCGATCATGCCAATCCGGGACGCGTCCACGCTACGCGCGAACCTTGCGGACGAAAGTACGGCATCAAGTGCCTCTTCAGCCTGCCGCGGTCGATCAATCAGGACTTGCGCTTGTGATTGGGCCAAAGGAAAGCCCGAGGCGTCCCCAATGTGCGTGGGCGCGATAACGATGAAACCCGCTCGCGCCAGCGCAACGGCCAGGTCGCGATGGCTTAGCGGCCCTCCGCGACGCCCATGCGACAGCAACACGGTCGGAAATCGTTGATTGGCAGCCAGCGTCGCGTTCCGGCTCGCTTCGACCACAAGTGGACCCGCTTGCCAGGGGACCTCTGGTGCATTTGTCGGATAGAACACCAGTGTGTCGATCGGTGCGGTTTCGTCGGGCACCGTAAGGCGCGTCACTCCAGCGTTGAAGTGTGAGGATTGAGCAGAGGCGGAAACAGCAAGCGCCACGAATAGTACGGCAGCCATTACTCGACGCATCATCCATGCTCCGCGATGATCCCATTGGAACGTCGAAGCATATCAAATTGACTTCGGTGCGATGACCGCCGACAGGCATCGCTTATTGAGCGCTTACATTGTTTCACCGAAGGGCGGCTAGCGCCTCGTAAGTAGACATTCAACAGGATGTCGCGAAGGACCGCTTCTGGCTGAACTGGGACCGACGACGAAGGCCGAGCGGCATCGCTGGAATTCGCGAACGCCGACGGCAGATGCCCACTCAACACCGTCGGTTATTGCGAAATCGTGTCAATGGCAGCCTTAGAATGCGTAACGGCCGTCAAAGTCGACATCGAAGCATCCGCGATTCGGGGCTCTTTCGGACGTTGGGATGTTGTCGCGAGTGAGACAGCTGCTCGACATATTTCGGCCGTTCGCATCTCAATTGTGATCGATACACACTCGTTATAGGCAAGGCAGGGTTCCTGACTGCAAGCTAGTCCAGCCGTGCCTCACGAACACGCCCGCGCAAGCGAAGTGTATGGATCGTTGAATGGTCTCTCAGGTGTCTGCACTCGCTTTTGGATGCCTCAAATTCGGCTATGAGCGGTTGTCTTAGGCAGGCTGCAATTCGAATCCGGGTGCCGGAACGTCCGGCCACAGCTCATAAAACACTTCGGGTTTATCGATCCCTCCGTTGCGCGGACTGCTGTTCATACCCAGTGCGTCGGCCGCAGCGATACTGATTTCACCGATCCTGTTAGCCGGGCCTAAGTCTGCCACAACACAGTCAACGCTCTTCCCTTGCCACGTCACGCGCGCCTTACAGCCGCGCACGACTCCGACTACTGAAGTAACAACAAGCGGCGGAACTACGACGTACGGTATCGTTTGAGCATCGACATACGACGCAGGGTCCGATGCTGGCAGGGCACGATTGCGATACCAGGTTGTTGATGCAATGACGCCCCCGGGAAATACCTTCGGTTGATTGTCTGTATCAAGCAAGACAATGCTGCGCGCCCACTCATGGGCGCAAACCACCTTGTCACCAACCATTTTCATACCGCCGTTCGCAAGGAACTCGGAGCCTTGATCGCCGACCATATAAGCCGCCTGCTCATCATTCTGTCCGTTCGCGCCGTCCGCGTCGATATCGGCGTCTGCAGTGTAGTAGACGCGAAGATCGTCATCCTCGACGATGTCACTTGTGAATCCTTGGGCTGAGATAGTGCCGATTAGTCTAGACATTGCATCACCATTGAGATTAGGGGTTCGTTAAGCGCGGCTTATCGTGCACGGGCATCGCCGAAAACGCCCGAGCCTAGGAGTTCGCAAACTGCGGCACAAACAACCCGAGCAAACGCATCTTCCGGCGGCTGCTCAAACTCGCGACGAATCCCAAACCGACATCCAGCTCACACGCTGGCTATAGACATGACACTGGAATCATCGGTCGGGCAGTTCCAAGGCCTGCACGCGAACACTCGGGGCGTCGTTTCATCGTCGGACTAGATTAAACCTCCTCCGGTTTGGGTAATGATTACGTTTATTATTGGGCCAGCGCACTGCGGCTGACGCCCGCGCGTCGCATCATGCTGTGACGGCGCTTCTCCAGCGCGACAATCTGCATCAGTTCGATGCGCGTCATCACGAGAGCCTCTGGGCGGCCATTCGCATTGAGCCGCGTCGGCACGAAGCATGTTTTGTTGCCATGCAGCCAGACGGCCGTGATAAATAGCGAAGGAAACGTAAGAAAGCGCACTTCGACGCGAGAGCCGGATTCGTCGAGCCAGTCCTGTGCAACCTTCAGCGCGTTGCACAGCGCCACGGCGGCTTGCGCGCCACGCACATCGAACAGCAGACGTCCTGACCCATTCTCTTTCTCCGCGATGTTCACGCTCGCGACGGGCTTGCCGTTCGAGGTGACGAGCGCCCGCCATCCCGTCATCCTCACGCCTTTGCGAGTTTCCCCATGCGAAAAGCGCGCTGGATTGCCAACGTAAAGCGGAAACGGCCCGTGCAACATCAGCTCGCTGCTGTCTTTCAACTGTTCGCCAAGCGCTTCAAGTGCGGCGGCGACATGCGGACCCAGCAACGATAATTCGTCCCCGTAACGTGTTTGTGACGATCGTGTCGGCATGGTCAGAATCGCATGAAGTAGCAGTCAGTCCAGCGGCCACGATTCTGCGTGTACGCTTCTCTCAGATCGTCGATCGAACAGATGCTGGGGCCGTAGAGCGGATCCATTATCTTGATGTATTGAATTGATGCGAACTCTGCCGTCGATTCGACGCCCGAAATCACGATGTAGTGGCCTTCGCCGACATGGCCGCTGTCGGTCCATTCGATACGGACTGCAACGGGGCGCTTCTCGTTGATTATTTCGTTCGCTATGGCAGTGATGTCAAAAACGCTGGAACGCTGTGTTGTCACGCCGACGCTTTGGAGCACGGCTTCCAGCGGTTCCGGGATGTCGCAGCCATCGCCGTCCTGCTGCGGGCCGCAGCACGGGCCGCCCGTAACCTGCGTCGCGATGCTGCACTGAGTCCAGATGCTGCCAGCGTCGAAGAAGGCCGATACGCCCATCGCGACGGCGGCCCAGCACCACTGCGTGCGTTCTTGCGGCTCGATCGCGATTTCCACGGTGATGTACTTCAGATTCTGGCCGACATCGCGGAACGCGAGTGTCGTCAAGGGAAGCATCGAGAACATGGCGCGCCTCCTTGCGTGAGGGTCATTAGCGCTTACTTGTCGCTCGTGCATTGCGCAAACGACGCGAGCGTACCCGTGTAAATCTTTCTTTCGACAACAGGATTGTTGGCGACAGGATCGGCCGCTATGCTCAGCTGGTTTGCCGCATCGGCGTATTTTTTGGCTGCGTTGCTCAGCTTGTCGACCCCGGCAACGCGGTTCTGCGCGATCGAGCGACCGCCGCCCGTGGGCGCGGTGTTCGCCGCTCCAGCTCCAGTCGCCACGCCGACCTTGGTCGAGGAAAGCGCACTGCTTACGTCCGCGACGGTCATCACCTTGCTGCGCGCGGCGAGCTGCGCTTTCCTGTCGATGGCGTACAGCAGGCTTTTCAGTGTGAGCGGAATCGAGTCTCTGGCGTCGAGTTCGGCATTGCCGGCGTCGAGCACACCTTTCGTCTTGGCGACGAGCACGTCGGCGGCGGTGATTGCGTTCTTCTCATTGTCGCCGAGTGCGGAAGGCACGTCGGCGCGCAGCCCATTCACAGCGTTGGTGCGGTTAGCCAAGACCTTCACGCTCGACTCAAGCTGTGTCGTTTCCTCTCTGAGTCGGGAATCCGGACTGTCATCCGCGCGCTTCGATTTTTCCGCGAGACACGACAACTGCGCGGCGGCGGTCGAATACGCGTCCTGTTTGGTGTCCGGCGCGAGCGTCGAGTAGCCCAACGCCCACGCGCCTGCGGCCAACGCCAGCCCGATGACCCAGTTGCCCTTGGCGACACCCGTGGCAAACGCCGATGCCGCTACGCCGCCCGCGCCTAGCGCGATCAGCGGAACGTTGTTCCATGCTTCCGTGCCGGCCCATTTTGCGCTCTCGGCTTGATATTCATCCGCGCGTTGTTCGAGCGCCGTGTTGATGCTCGCCACGCTGCTCGCATCCGCGGGCTGCATCGGCTTGATCGTGCTGCATGCACAAAGTATCGAAAGAGTGATAACCCCGACGAATCCACGAACGATTCTCATCGTCGTTCTCCATTTCTTGTTTGAGGATTCTGGCGAAAAAACATGATCATCCGAGAGGGCGACGCGGCGCGGATAATACATTGCCCGCCGCGCGTGTGAGTCGGTCGAATGATCTGGGCTGAACGGTGGAGGCCGGAATGTTACCTACAACGAATGATATTAGGATGTCGATACAATTTCGACAAGCGAGCTTTGAGCGTAGGAGCGCAATGAAAAGCTTCACATGTCAGCCTCGCATCGTACCAGGGCAGTGGGAAAATCTTTACACGTGCCGAAGTGCCGCCAGTTTTCATTGGTCAAGAATCCTATAGCGGTCGTTGATTTCGCATTTTCCGGCGTCTGCAAAGGTCGAAATGCGCGATGAGACATCAGGCAGAATTCAGAGTGAAGCTGACGGTCTAGAGTCTGGCACACTTCACAACCGAATGACGCCTCCTGGCCGAATCCCGCCGAATCAGAAGATCGCCAGTTAGCTGCCATTCGAGAAAACGGGCCACACGATCGTCCACAACGGCCGAACACCTGTCCCACCTGAAGTGTGCAAGCAGCAACGCATTACCCCATGCCAAGGAAGCAAGCCAGAACCACGTTCTCCCACGCCCGCGGCACCATAACCGAGCACGCATCGCCTGACGCGCACCGCGCTCACGCAACGCAATCGGTCGCTTCGTTACGCGCGCGGTATTCGGTCGGCGTGGTGGACAGGTATTTCCGGAACAGTCTCGCCAGTTGCGCGCCACCATTGATCCCACAGCGTCGCGCGACCTTGTCGACGGGCAAGTTCGATTCCAGCAGCATCCTGCAGCACATGTTCAGCCGAGCGCGCTGCAGATAGTCCGATGGCGTCATGCCGATCTCGCTCTTGAACCGTCTCAGGAAATTGCGCTCGCTCATGGCTGCGACTTGCGCCGCATCATCGATCGAGACGGGCCGGTCGACGTTCGCGTCCAGCCAACGCGCGGATGCCGTGATCTGCTCGCTCACGCGCGCCCCTGTGCTTGCTGCAACGGACGGTCCGGACGGCCCGGACGGTGCAGGCGCCGGTAACGACAACGACCCGGACACCTGCCGCGCGACGACGCTGCCCGAGTCATCTCCGACAATGCGCAACGCGATGCGAATTGCGTCCGGCTCGTCGCTCGGCGAACCGTCAACATTCACGGCGGGCGTTTCGTTGCCGGCGCGAAATCCGCTCGGAAGACCGGCCGCATCCAGGAGATGCTTTCCTTCAGCGATCGGATGAACGGTGTCGCAGAGCGGATGCTGGCGGCGCAGCCAATCGATCAGCCGCGTGTCGCGGCAGGCCAGATGAGCGGCTGCTCCGCCCGCAACGAAAATGATGTGCTTGCCGTCCATGCGCCGCCGCGAATCGACGCTGTCCGTCCAGACGAACACGGATGAAGACGTGGCAATGCGGCCGCCGGCGGCGGACACCAGCGAGACGTTATAGCGCGCCTCGCCGGATGGACTGGATGCAGTCAGCGCACTAGTCTTATGAAAAATCTCGATGATCGCCGCGACGTCGTGCAGTGCAAAACCATTGAACAGCACAATGTCGACTTGCGTCGGTGCCCGTGTAGCGTGCTTTCCCGAACTGGACAGTATGGAATGTGTCAATTCCATGGCGATTCCCAAGGAGGTTGTTGACCGGCATAGGCCCGCTCCGGGCTCAGCACTCAAACCCGTTGACGCATGCCATCCACACGGCTCTCGGCAACTATGTCGTGTCCGAATCGGACAGCCCGTGGCAGCCTGAAACAGGCAAACACCGATGTACATGCAGCCCTGAGAATTCTACGAGGGTGGGGCTGTTCGGCTTGACACTCCGTCTCAAAAAATGACTTTCACGCGCTTCCTGAAACTCATGCGCGAAGACGTATTTGTCGATGTATTATCAACATCCGCCAAAATGCTTCGATAACCGCCACGGATACGCACGCGAGATCGGAATCGGTAGAATAGTGACGTTCCTGGCGGAATGGGCTTCCGGCCAGGCGCAGTGTGGTCCGCGCTTGCAGGCGCGCAGGGCCTGATCGAATTGCTGAGAGGGCGAGCGATTCGGCCCACGGTTGCGCATCACATTGAACCGCGATTCGCAAACGATTGCGCGAGACTCAAGAAGCTGGAGAGACAGCCGATATCGTGTTCATGCAAAAACAGGTCAATCAGAACATCGTTGACGCGGCTCGAGAGACCGCGGACACGATCGTCGGAGCCCGGGCGTGGACGAACGCCGAGGAGGCCGCCGCAATGCACGACATCATCTTCTGGGACATACTCGCCAGGCACTTGCCGGATGCTGCGATCGCCGATCTGCGATCGATTCGCGACTGAACTCAAATTGCTCCGCGGAGCGCGCATGGGGTTGAAAAGCGTCACGCTTGCGCGAGTGCGATTACGGACCTCGATTCAATCGCGGCAGCAAGAAAGGGCGCGCAGCTTACCGCGGGCCGCGTTGCTGACGATCGCCTGGGCCTGATCGAGAACGAGGTCCCACAGCGGCGCGTCCAGTTCGCAATAGTCGAACAGGAATCGTATGAGCCGGAGCTGATGTTTAGCGACGAGCCAGCGCACGAACAGGCGCACACTTTCGCTTTCGGCCAGGCCATACCCATCGAGGAAGGCTCGCCACAGCGCGCCAGCGTCATCGTAGTTGATGACCTCCAGCCATAGCGCCATGGCCGCAACATCGAGCCATTGGGGGCCGCTACCACTATCATCGAAGTCGAAGAACGTCACGCGTTCACCGTCGATGCGGATGTTCGCCGGTCTTACGTCACCGTGACAAAATCCCACCGGGCCCTGAAGCTGGTTCGCTCCCAGACTGTCTAGTTCGTCCAGTGCGGTGGAGATCGCTCTCGCAACCATTGGAGACCGGTCTTTGGTCATCGCCACTGCACGATCGTGGAAACGTTGCCGTTGACGTTGTATGCGTCAAGCAGATATTCCGA
Organism: Burkholderia sp. Ac-20353; assembly: GCF_017104785.1. Classification (NCBI taxonomy): domain Bacteria; kingdom Pseudomonadati; phylum Pseudomonadota; class Betaproteobacteria; order Burkholderiales; family Burkholderiaceae; genus Burkholderia; species Burkholderia sp. Ac-20353. The sequence goes on from NZ_JAAGPL010000037.1 coordinate 18,773, forward strand.
AATTACCGTCTCGGTCCGCTTTCGCAAGTCCTGTTCCGTGTGCACGGCCATGGCTGTCGAAGTTTCTTGACGAATCGAAGCGGGCAGCTTGGCACGGGCGCGTTTTCTGGATTCGCGCGCTGGCGTGAAGACGCAAGGCCATGCAAGCCCGTCACGAAACCTGAATCCTGTACTGCTTCTCAACGGGGCAACGCTCGAGATCGCATGCCTGCTCGTCGCAAAGCCGGCAATTCCGAACCGAGGTTAGCGCGTCAACGGACATGCGCTCGAGGAGGTGCTCGCAGAGGGTGATCAACGCAGCTTGCATGGTCTCCGGCAACTGATCGGTCAGCGGCTCGATTGCTTTTCGACGCGCGTCAAGGACGATGTTCGCGAGATCTCTCCCGGCCGGTGTGAGCGACAAGAACACTGCGCGTCGATCGGCGCCCGAGTTCCGCTCCACGTACCCATCCTCGACCAACCGCTCAACGAGTCGCACCACCGTGGAGTGGGCGAGCGCGAGCTGCTTCGCCAGTACGTCGATCGTCACGACAGGACGCTGGCTCAAGAGCACCAGCGCAAACACCGCCGTCTCGTTCAAGCCGGACGCAGACGAGATCGCCTCCCGCAGTCGATCCATGAGCGCCAGCGAAAGCGCACCTAACAAATTGTCGAGTCGTTGCTTTTCCATAGCGTCCAATTTAGCATATGTATGTACGACGCACATAAATATTGCGTCGTGTGAGAGTCAACTTGCCGGATCTGATCTACCGAGGGCTCTGAACGTGCGCACAAGTGAACGAAAGGGTGTCGCTTTGACGGTACTGGCAACGCTTTGCTGGGGAGGGGGGATGGTCCTCAGCAAGCGTAGCCTGCGCGACGTCGACGAGACGATGCTGTTCGCGATTCAGCTGCTGGCCGCATGGGGATGCATCTTCCTGCTCGTCGTGTTCGGTCAAAAGCTGTCGATGCGTGAATGGAAGCACGGCTGGCTTGGCGTCCTCGAGCCCGGTGTGGCGTTCTACGTCGTGCTGATCGGGTTGAGCAGGACGAGCGCGATCAACGCCACGATCCTTCAGGCGATGGAAGGCCTGATGATTATCGGGCTTGCCTTCGCCATATTCCGTGACCGAGTGTCGTCGACGGTATTGCTCTGGGGTGGGCTGTCGACACTCGGCGCGGTGCTTGTGACGACCAAGGAAAGTATCTTCGCCGGGATATCGATCAACTCCGGGGATTGGCTGGTGTTGCTCGGTACGCTCTTCGCCGCGGCGTACGTCACTTTGTCGTCGCGAATCATAGTCGGAAAGAACAGCCCCGAGTCGCTCCTTTTCTGGCAGTTGAGTTTCTGCGTGGTGCTGGTACTGAGCTATCTCACAGTAACCGGCAACCTGTCGTTCAAGCCCGCACAGTTCACCGTCTATTCGCTGTCGTCTGGTGCGCTGTCGTATGGCCTCTCGTTCTATTTCTATCTGTTGGGAATGCGATATATCCCAACAAGCTTGTCGGCCATCCTGTTGTGCGTCACCCCCATTTTCGGCGTGTCGATGTCGGTGCTGTTCCTCTCCGAGACCATCAATTCGCAGAATCTTATCGGTTTCCTGATGATCATCGCCTCTTCGATCGCTGTCACAAGGCGTTCCGGCGCGGCCGATTCCCGTCCGATAAAGGCATAGTGGATGGTGCGAGGGAAGACGTCGCGCGTGACGCTGGTGGTCAGATCGCAAATTCATCCAGCATCAGCAGGAGCCCGTTGATCGCGTGCTCGAACGGGATCTCCGAATTCGCCGCACGTGCCAGTACGTAAGCGCCTTGAGCGACCGCGCAAATGAGCGTCGCCGTATCGGCGACGTTCAGATCGCCATGCAGTTCCTTGCGGGCGATACCCAATTCGAGCACTTCGGAAAGCCGGCGCTTCAGCATGTCAAACGTGTCGTTGACCGGTTTGCGCAGCACGCTGCTCGCGAACACTTCCGGATCCTGGGCCAGGCGACCGATGCGACAGCCACGGAGCACGTCGCGCTCGCGCCGCAGGAGCGCCGTGATCCGTTCGATCGCCGTTCCGTCGGCGGACAAGATGTCGTTGACTTCACGCTGCATCTCTTCACTGCTGCGCTCGATCGCTGCCAACGCCAGATCGGCCTTGTCCTTGAAGTGGTGGTACATGCTCCCTTGGCCCACGAGCGCACGTTCCTGAATCGCCTTCGGGCTGGTGCCGATATAGCCGCGTTCCCAGAGCAACGCCTGCGTCTGAGTAATCAGGGAGTCTTTGGCTGTCATAGTTTGGAATACCAGAAAGTATGCTGCGAATAGCATACCAACTGGTATGTACGGCGGCAAGTAAAGTTCCCCCGACCTGCCAAGTGGGGGGGCGTGTCGAATGCGCGGTCAATCCGCGGTGCGCTGGCGGGCGGGAGACAGCGGGATCGCGACCAGCGACGCCACGCCGATCAATCCCCAGACGACGCTCCACGATGCCGACGCGGCCAGCACGACGGGGATCAGCAGCGGCGTCAGAAACGCGGAGAAGAAGACGGTGGTGCCTTCCATGCCGATCGCCGTCCCCGCGCGGCCGGCGCCAGCCATCACCGCAATTTCGGTGTAGGCCACGCCGTGCCACGCATTGGCGAACAGTCCACTGATGCAGATGAGCGCGAGCACGATCACGGTCGGCATGTGGGGCGCGAAGAGCAGGCCGAGCGTGAAGACACCTGACAGTAGCCCGATCGCGCGGATCACGCTGCGGCGGTTCTGGTGCTTGTCGGTGTAGCGGCCACTCCAGACACGCAGCGCGGCGCCGCCCACCTGCACCAGCACCAGCGTTGTCGCGAGCGTAGCGATGCCCACCTGCCTCTCGTCATGAAGAAAGACGCCCGCAAAGGTCAGCACGGCGATTTGCGGCACGGTGAGCAGACCGCTTGCCAGCGCGAGGCGCCATACGTCGAGACGGCGAAGCGGCGAGCGTGGCGCGAGCGCGATGGAGGCCGATGCGGCGGGATGCTCGGCTTCGTGCAGCCAGATGAATGTGACGAGTGCGCTCGCCAGGCAGAACGCCGCGAGCACGCCATAGACGACGGCGAATCCATAATGCTGGGCGAGATACGGCAGGATCGCGGCGCCGATCGCGCCGCCGGCGGGGATCGCCGTTTGCCTGATGCTCATCGCGAAACCGCGGCGATTGTCGGTGAACCAGGTCATCACCGCGCGTCCGGACGAAGAGTTGACGCTCGCGCCCAGCACGCCGACGAGCACGAAGCTGATACCGAGCGCGGCCGGCCCCGGATTTCCAGGCTGGCCCGGCACGACAAACGCGGACATGATCGCGAGCATGGCGCCCATTGACAGCAGGCCGATCAGAAGCACCACGCGGTCGCCGAGCTTATCGGTCAGCAGTCCCCATAATATTTCGGTTGCGCCGACACCGAGTGCCATGCAGCCGAGCACGAACCCCAGTTCACTGTTGCTGAGGCCGTAGCCGTTTCGAATCATGATGCCGATCACCGGGATGCCGGAAAACGCGGCAGAAAAGCTCGCCTGCGCTGCAACACCGACAGCCAGGACGACCCACCGGTAGTTGGGCCCGAAGCGGCGTGGGTTCGCCGTCTGGATGGAAGCGGACGAATCGGACATGTAGCTACCCCTCCTGTGTGTAAACAGCTCTCAGAGATTCAGTCGGCCACTCGGTCGGGGACGCCGCCGAGTCATTTTGATTCGCGAAAGTCAGCCGATCGTTGTTCAGGATTCGAATACCGTCCAGAACGGCGAAGGAATCCCGAGTTGCAGCGCAGATTGATGACTTCGGTCGGAGTGTACCTACTAGTATGTTCAATGTCAAAGCAAGTCGTGGAATTGGCTTTTGAGGAGGCTGACGTTCCCTGTTCGACGTGATCCGTGATGAGATGCGACTCTCTTCCATTCTGCGTGTGATCTGCGAGTCTCAATTGACGTGGCGAGAAGGAAGGGCAGGCCGGGCCGTAACGATATGTTGCGTTTCCGGGCTGTACATAGCAGTATGTTTTATTTGTGTTCAGCATCGTGTCGCTGCCACGATCCATTTTCTACTGGTAGTCCGGGACGGTTCGGCATCGACGCTCGAGCGTGGCCGGCATCTCGGCAGCGAGCAACGAGACCTTCTGTCGGTTTATCGCGAGCGGTGATCTGCATGCGTGATCGCCGCTCGGATTTCGCTAGCGATGATCCGCGCGAAGCAACGCGCGCGTGAGCAACCGGGCGACGCCGTCGAGCACGAATCCCAACGCGCCGATGACGAGAATGACCGCGACGAGCTCGGAGTAGGCGAGCCGGTCGCGCGTATCGAGAATCAGGTAGCCGAGCCCGGCGTTGACGCCGAGCATTTCGGCCGGCACGAGCACGATCCACAGAATGCCGATCGCGAGCCGGATGCCGTTGAGAAGCGGGCCGGCGATCGCAGGCAGGATGATGTGCAGCAGCAGTTCGCTGCGCGTTGCGGCCAGGCTTTCGCCGAGTCGCAGCCACCGCCGGTCGATCTGCATGACGCCGGCGGAGGTGCTCATCAGGATCGGCCATAGCGCGGCGAAGCCAAGCAGGAAATAGACCGCGCGATCGCCGATGCCGAACGACATGACCGCGAGCGGCATCCATGACAGCGGGGACACCATGCGCAGGAACTGGAACGTCGGCGACAGCGCGCGCTCGACCCATCGCACCCGACCGATCAGCAGCCCGAGCGGGACGCCGATCAGCAGCGCCGATCCAAGTCCCACGCCGATGCGCCGCAGGCTGACGAGCGCGTGCTCGACCAGATGGCCGTCCGACAGCAGCGAAGGCAGGCTGGCGAACGCGCTATCCGGCGCAAACTGCCGGCCGAGCGAGTCGGGCGCGGTCAGCGCGTGAGCGGCGGCCCACCACAGGGCGACCGTCGCGACGAGGCCCGCCGCACCGAGCCACCCCGCGCGAAGGCGGACGCTGCGCTTGGCGGCGTGCGCCCGGGGCGTCGCAATTGCGGATGAACCGCGGTCCGTGATCGCGTCAGACAACGATAGTCTCCTCGCGGCTGAAGGCATCGCGTTGACCGAACGCCGCGAGCCCGCCGACCGCGTCGATGCTTCGGCGCACGAACCGGTCGTCGACGAGATCGCGTGCCGCGAACGCCGGATCCAGCGATGCGAGGAATTTGCTGTCGCCGTCGACAACGGTGGTCTTCAGACGGCGCACGAGCGCTTCGGTGTAGCTCGGGAACGGATACGGCTGGAAATCGACGCGCTTCTCGTGCCAGTCGATGTGGCGGATCGCACCGCTTGCCCGATAGGTGTCGGCGAGCGACGCCGACGGAACCAGCACGCGGTCCAGCGCCGCAAGCGTATGCGGCGTGTAGCGGTGCGTACCATCCTTCGACAGCAATTGCGCGGTTTCCTGCGGGTGCGTGCGCGCCCACAATTGCGCTTTCACGATTGCGTTGACGACCTTTTGCGACCAGCCGGGGCGTTGCGTCAGGTCGGCCTCGTGCATGAATACGACGCAGCACGCGTGATTTTTCCAGACATCGCCGGTGAAGCGAAGTATCTTGCCGATTTTCAGCAGTTCCGCCATCGCGTTGAACGGCTCGGCGACGATATACCCGGCGATCTGGCGCGACGCCAGTGCGGGCGGCATGTCCGACGGCGCCATCACGACCAGGTTGACCTCGTTCGCGGCGGGCGCGCCGCGTCGCTTGAGAACGGGCACGAGCCCCTGATGACGGAGCATGTCCTGCAGCACGACGTTGTGGATCGAATACCAGAAGGGGATGGCAACGGTCTTGCCGCCGAGATCGCGCAGCGAATCGACCTCGGGCGCGACCGTCAGCCCGGAACCGTTCACGTGATTCCATGCGACGACCTTCGCCGGCGCGCGGCTGCCGTAGCGCGCCCAGACGGTCATCGGCGAGAGCAGGTGCACGACGTTGACCTGGCCGGACAGGAAGGCTTCGACGAGTTGGGCCCAGCTGCGTAACAGCTTCGGTTGCTCGACCGTCAGCCCTTCGGCGGCGAAATAGCCGTTGTTGTGCGCGATCAGCAACGGCGCGGCATCGGTGATCGGCAGGTAGCCGATGCGAACGGGCGCGTCCGGTTCCGTCGCGGCTTGCGCGCGCGACATCGAGAGTAACGGGGCTGCGCCCGTCGTGGTGAACAGGGCCGCGAGTTTCAGCCATTCGCGGCGTGACATCGGAATCTGGCACATGGGTGGGCGCTCAGGTAACGGAGGGTTGTTCGAATGCATGCGAGCGCTTCATCGCGGCGTGCAATGCCTTCAGGATGCCGATGCGCAGCATGCCGAGCTCACCGACGAAGTCGTCGCGTGGATGCGGGAGATCCACGTGCCATGTATCGATGAAGCGGCCTTGCGCGCCGAGCAGCAGGATGCGGTTGGCCGTGAGCAGCGCCTCGTCGATATCGTGGGTCACAAGCACCGTTGCACATTGCGTCGTCGAGACGACGCGCACCAGCAACTGCTGCATTGCGCCGCGCGTGACCTCGTCGAGTGCCGAGAACGGCTCGTCGAGCAGCAGCACTTGCGGCTGACGCGCGAGCGAACGCGCCAACGCCACACGCTGCGCCATGCCGCCGGAGAGTTGCCACGGACGCAGCGTCGCGGCGGTCTCGAGCCCGACTGCCCGCAGCGCCGACCGGATGCGATCGCTTCGTTCGTCATGCGTGAGGCGATCCTGATGCGCGAAGGTGAGCCCGAAGGCGACGTTCTTCTCTGCCGACAGCCACGGCAGCAGACAGGGATCCTGAAATGCGAGCGCGACCTTGGGATGCGGGCCGTTCAGCACCGTGCCATTGACCGACACGGAGCCGGATCCCGGGCGCTCCAGGCCTGCCAGCACCCGCAGGAGCGTCGACTTGCCGGTGCCGCTCGGGCCGAGCAATGCGACGATTTCTCCCGCGGCGACCTCGAGCGACACTTCGGCAAGCACGGTGCTGCGTTCCTGATCGCCATAGCCGAGCGTCAGGCCGTGCGCATGCAGTAGCGAGTGCGTCATGCGGCTACGCTCCGTGTCTGCCCGGCGAGTTGCGCCTTCAGCTGGACCACGCTCGGGGTGACGATCGGAATGAACGCCGCTTCGCGCCACCGCCGGTCAAAACCGAGCCCGGCGTTGCGCAGATAGCCGCGTCCGCCGCTCGCTTCCAGTTCGAGGTTCACCGCGTTTGCCACCTGGGTGGCAAGCGCGATGCGAAGCTCGAACAGGCGGTTCGGTCGCGCGTGCAGACTGCCGTCGGCAATGCCGGACGAAAGCAGCGCGCATGCGGTGGCCAGCTCGGCCGCGCATGATTCGATTTCCGCGCCGAGAATGCTGCGCGTCGTCTCCGCTGCGCGCCGCGCTTCGGCAAGCGAGCGTCGTGCGAGCCCGATCGAGAGTCCGCACTGCAGGCCGAGGAATGCGGGCCGCACCGCCGGCAGGAACGTCTGCGCATCCGGATGGATCAACCAAGCAGCATCGTGACGAACGCCTTCGAGTTGCAATGCCGCCGTGTTGCTGCCACGCAGTGCGATCAGGTCGAGATCGGCGCTGCGCGTCAATCCGGGCGCGTCGTGCGGAATGGCGACGATCGCGGACGGTCGACCGTCGCGATACGAGACGGCCGCGGCCACGACGAACTGCTCGGCGCGCAGGTTTGTCACCCATGCCATCCTGCCTGTCAGACGCCAGTCGTTGTCGTCGGCATCGGCATCGGCGTGCTGCGCGGCCTCTATCTGGAGCGACTCGATCCCGCACAGGTACTTCATTGCGTTCGACAGGCCGCTTGCGCCGGCGAGCTTGCCGTCGAGTAGCGTGGGCAGCAGGCGCTCGCGTAGCGCGGCGTTGGGGCTTTGCAGCAGGTACTCGATGAAACTGCGCTGGCCCCAGAAGACGAACGCGGCTGCCAGCGAATGTTCGGCCACCGACGCGATGCCGGCAATGGCGTCCATGGTCGTGCCGCCCGCGCCGCCGAGGCTGGCCGGAACGCCGATCCGGAACAACCCGGCGGACGCAAGGCGCGGCACGACATCGGCTTTCAGACTGGTGTCCGTATCGAGCCGCGTCGCGTTCGCGTCGAGCCAGTCGACCAGCGACACGTCGAGTTCGGGCGCCGTCAGGCGGCCTGCGTTTGAGGTTCCCATCGGTATGCCGCCAGTTCCGGGTTGAGTTCGTTGCGCGACAGGTTGTTTGCGAAATTGCACAGTGTCGCGAGGCTCACGCCGAGCACTACCTCGAGCGCGTTGGCTTCGTTGAAGCCGGCTGCGATGAAAGCGTCGAGCGCGTCGTCGGTGACCGCACCGCGCGTGGCGATCACCGCGCGCGTGAATTCGGCAACAGCGGCCAGCCGTGTATCGGGGGGCGGCGCGCCGTGGCGCAACGCGTCGACGTCGTCACGATCGATGTTGGCCTTTTTGAGCGCCGCGGCGGTGTGTCCGGCCACGCAGAAACCGCAGCCGTGAACGGCCGCCGCGGTGATCTGCACAGCCTCGCGCTCGGCGAACGTGAGGCCCGCGCGGCTGTTGATCTCGGCGACGGTCAGATAGGTTTCGAGGGCGACGGGCGCATTGGCGAGCGAGCGAACGAGGTTCGGCAGGAAGCCATTCGCGCGCAGCGACTTTTCCAGGAACGGCTGGCTTGCAGCGGGGGCGTTCTCGACGGTTGGCAGGGGCAGGCGGCTCACAGGTTTCTCCAGGGAAGCGGTGAGATCATTGTCGAGGCTGGCCTGCTGCCGGACAATGCGCGAACGTTCGCGATTCCTGTGCGTTTGTCCCGCGAAGCGGTTGTTAGGGTCTGTTTACATATGGAACGCACATGCGAATGCCCGAAATCGCTCGTAGGGCAAGAAGTGAGGAGCGCCGTTTGGCCGAGCCAAACAAGCGACGAGCGACGCCGCCATACGGGCGATTTCGTGCATTCCCGTGGAATGAGTTTTTTAATTAGGGGTTGCCACGAGAACGGCCGCTCGCCGCGTTGCGCTCCTTGCGAATACGTCAGTATTCGCGGCGTCGCGCGCCTCGCGAGCGGCCGTTCTCGTGGCAACGCATGCGCGTTCCCTATGTAAACAGACCCTAGTGCAGGCGTGCCGCCGATTTCGACAGGCTGTCGCGCTCACGGCGCCATGCGCCGGGCTGCATGCCCATCGTGCGTTTGAACGCATGGGCAAACGCGGACTCCGACTGGTAACCGACCTGTTCGCTCGCACGTGAGATGGGCAAGCCCTGTTGCAGCAGGTCCGCCGCGAGCCGCATGCGGATCAGCGTCACGAACTGCATCGGCGGATGACCCGACGCCTCGCTGAAGTGCTTGTTGAACGCCGTGCGCGACATATGGGTGAACGCGGCCATCGAATCGGTTGTCCACGCATCGCCGGGCGCATCGATGATGGCGGCCACGAGCGCGCTGAAGCCGGTCCGTTGCATGAGCGACGCGAGTCCGCTGGCGACGGTGTCATGCCGCGCGGCGTCCCGGACCGCGTAGAACAGCAGCAGCTCGACCAGTCGGTCGATCAACGGCGACGGCGCGTCGATACCGTGCTTGCCTTCGTCGCGAATGAGATCGAACAGGCCGTGGATACTCTGATACGCAGCGTCGCCGTGCCGTACGATCAGGCATTCCGGGAAGAGCGACACCATCGTGCGCGAGACGGCGGACTGGAATTCGATGAAACCGCAAGCGAGTCCGACGCTGCCGCTTGCCGGTTCATCGAGCGGTTGCATCGTCCCGCGTCGCTCGATCGGCTGGTCGTCGGCGAAAGTGCCGACCTTCGGGTGGACTGCGGTCGGCGAGAGCCAGTGCGGCACGTCACGCAGCAGAAAGACCGCTTCTCCTTCGGAAACCGGCAGGCTCTCGCGGCCATCGGCGAAGTGAAGCCACGCCGTACCGTGCAGGATCACGTGGAAGCTTGCCTTTGCGCGACCGGCGGTCGATGCCTGCCAGTCGCCGCAATACTGGCCGACATGAAAAAGCTGGCTTCTGGGCTCGAGGCTGGATAACAGCCAATGCACGACTTTGTCTGTTTGCGCGGACATTCCGACACTGGACGGAGTTTGACCCGATCATGCTACGGGCTGCGCGGCGCCGCTCAAAAGAACGATTCATGGAAAGCATATTCCCGTGCTGCCGGCAGGGTTGCATGCGGGCACGTCGCGCAATTCGTCGAAGGCGCGCGTTAGCGCGTCCGAAGTGCGAAGTAGCGGAATTCGAGTGGCGGCATGTCGTACGCGCGCCGGAACGCGCGATTGAATTCGCTCGCGCTCTTGAAGCCGAGACTGTATGCGATCTCGACGACGTGTTTATCCGGGAAGTTGCGCAGGTCGACGGCGGCCTGCATCAAGCGGCGGTTGCGGATATAGGCGGCAAGCCCCCCTTCGTGCTCGAACATCCGGTACAGCGTGGGGCGCGACAACTGCGAAACGCGCAGCACACGCTCGGGCGTGAGATCGGAGTCGTGCAGGTTGGCGTCCACGTACCGTCGCAGCATGCCGATCACCGCCGCGCGCGCGGCAGCGCGTGCGTTTCCGGTCAGTTGCGCCTGTTGGCCGAAGGCCGCTGCGATTAGCAGCGCGCAATTGTGCATCGCGCTGTAAGCGTCGCTCGCACTCATCCGGGGCAGGTTGCGCTGCAGATCGCCCAGTTGCCCTGGAATCAGGCGCGCGAGCGGCGAATGATATTCGATGACACGGCCGTGAATCGACTCGGCCTCCGGAATGACCGACTCGATGAGCGCGCGGGGGACGAATAGCGCGAGCAGATGGCATCGTGCGCGCGTCATCGACATCGGCTGGCCCATGTCGAGCGCGAGCACGCCCGGCACCGATTGCGTCGCAATCCGTTTCGGATACAAGCCGGTCGAGGTTTCGATCGCGCCTTCCACGGCCACATGAAAGACATACCGGCGAACGGCATCGGTCGAGATGCGCGCGGCCGAGCGTGTCTGGGAAACGGCATCGGTGCGACACGCCATGAAGGTCAGGTCGGCGCTACTGTAGCTCTCGATCGATCCCTGAAAACCGTTGTCGAGTTCGGCAACCGCAATCGGTACGTCGAGGAAGTGCCCGATCCGCTCGCGCCAGGCCGGCAGCTGTTGCCGGCACTGCGTGTGGTGCGTGCTGAAGAAATCATGGGCACATCGAACGAGTGTCGGTTCGTCAGCCGTGAGATCGGTTGTCACGTTCACTTGTGGCGCGGGATTGAGGGCGTCGACGTATCCGGACCGGCGGCTCCGGACTTGGCGAGATCGAATGATTACGCGTCAGAGCGTCAGAGCATAAGCCAGTCAAAATGGGACCTGCAATGCGCGTTGAATGGGTGTGCTTCGCAACCAACACTTGACGCACGTGTGTCTGGCGTCGAAACAGCAACAACGACAATACCGCCAAATTTTGACAATCGATCGGAAGTGGATAGGAAATAATTTTCAGTACATGCCTGGCGTGGTCGCGACACCCGCAAGACATTAACCACTCGCACTCGACCGAATGGCAATGCGTTTCCTCGGCACGTTATCCCCCGGAATCGTGCACAGGAATGTGTCCATCGATTCACTTGCGCCTTCGAGCACGACACGCCCATCGGCTTCAACCACATGCAGCGGTCGAGCCGAAAAGTCGAGCCAGCGTACATCCACGCGACGTAATCGGCCATCGCCGACTGCGGCGCCTGCAGATTCGCACGCGACGCTTCCCAGGCCTCGGGATGCTGAAGCCACCACTCGAGCGTGTCGGGGTGACCACTCGCGCCGGGCAGCAATTCGAGGTTGGCGGAAAACGTGCCGTGCAGCACCTTGTCCGCGCCGTATGCCGCGGCGCTCGACGTACGCCTGACCGGCCGTCCCGGCGAGCCGAATGGCGCGCGCAATTCGCTCGTCCGGCAATTCGCCGGACAGCGGCAATCGCAAGTGGTCAACGCTTTCGAACCGAGCCATGAGAGTAGGGGTCGCACGTCTGCATGTGGGCGCCGCAGGCCGCAACGGCCATTAGAGTCTAGGCGAAATCTTGTCCGCCTGTAGACCTCACGTCAAACCACCACATTCACTGGTGTACCGCTCACGAAATTCTCGATGTTGGACATCAACTGATCGGCCAGCGACTGTTGCGCCTCATCCGACGCCCACGCAACATGCGGCGTCACGATCACATTCGGCCGCTGCGCGATCCGCATCAGCGGATTGTCGTCATCGGGCGGCTCGGTCGACAGCACATCGAAGCCGATCCCGCCAATGAGTCCTTCATCCAGCGCGCGCACGAGTGCGTCTTCATCGACCAGCCCGCCTCGCGCCGTATTGATGATGAGTGGCTTGCGCTTCATCTTGCGGAACTCGGGCATCGCAAGCATGCCGCGCGTTTGCGGCGTGAGCGGACTGTGTATCGTGATGACATCGCTGGTTTCGAGGATCTCGTCCCACGGCGTGTAGAGCGGACCGAGCCCCTCGCGGCCTTTGTGCGCGGCGAAAAGGGCGCGCATGCCGAACGCTTTCGCAATCTCCGCCACGCGCTGACCGAGCACACCTTCGCCGATGATGCCGAGCGTCATGCCGCCCAGGTCGTGTATCGCGTGATTGAAGAAGCAGAACTGGCCGGATTTCTGCCATTCGCCGTTCAGCACGTCGTCGCGATACGCGATCAAGTTGCGCCGCAACGCGAGCATCAACGCGAACGTGTGTTCGGGCACGGTGTTCACAGCGTATCCGCGAATATTCGAAACCCGGATGCCGTACCGTTCGCACGCCGCCTTGTCGATGCAATCGGTGCCCGTCGCGGCAACGGCAACGAGTTTCAGGGCAGGCAGTTGCGCGATCACGTCTGCCGTCAACGGCACCTTGTTGGTGATCGCGATGGTTGCGCCGTCCAGACGTGCGGCGACCTGGTCGGCGTGTGTATGGTCGTACTCGACAAGTTCGTGTTCGAATGCCGGGCGCGCGAGCTGGATTTGCGGCGCGAGCGTCGCCCGGTCGAGAAAGACGATCTTCTGCATGTTGATTCCTGTTGAGCGAAAGGAAATGAATCGGGGCGGTTCACAGACGGCGTTTCGCTTCGGCGACGATATGCGCGGGCGTGATGCCGAAGTGTTCATACAGCGCGTCCGCGGGGCCCGACGCGCCGAACCCCGTCATTCCGACAAACCCGCCGCGCTCGCCGAGGTAGCGATCCCAGCCGAACCGCACCGCTGCTTCGACGCCGATGCGCACCGTGTCCGTGCCGAGAACGGCGTGACGATAGGCGTCGTCCTGCTCGTCAAACAATTCCCAGCATGGCAGCGAGACGACGGCAGTCGGAATGCCGTGCTGTTGCAGACGTTCGCGCGCCGCGACCGCCAGCGCCACTTCCGAGCCCGTCGCCAGCAACGTGACGAGACGCCGGCCGCCTTCGGCCTCCGCAAGCACGTAGCCGCCACGCGCACACAGATTGTCGGCGACGTGGCGCGTGCGCACGAGCGGCAGCGTCTGACGCGCGAACACCATCGTGCATGGCCCGCTGCGATGTTCGTAGGCGAGCGCCCAGCATTCGGCCGCCTCGACGGCGTCGGCAGGGCGGAAGACGCGCATGTTCGGCATGGCGCGCAACGAAGCGAGGATCTCCACCGGTTGATGCGTCGGCCCGTTCCTGCCGACGCCAATCGAATCGTGGCTGAACACGAACTTCACGGGGAGCCCCATCAGCGCGGCCATGCGCATCGCGGGCCGCTCGTAGTCGGAAAAGGCGAGGTACGTGACGGCCAGCGAGATCACGCCGCCGTGCGCGGCCATCCCGTTCGCCATCGCACCCATCACGTGCTCGCGCACGCCGCAATGCACGTACGCGCCGCTGCGATCATCGGCGGTGAACGCCTGCAGGCCCCGCTTGTGGCTCGTCGGCGCTTCGAGATCCGCGCAACCGACCATGCGCTCCGGCAACGGCGCGAGCAGGTCGTTGATCTCGGCGGAAATCATGATGCCGGCCTGGCCTTCGCCGCGCTCCACGGCCTGTTTGCGATAGTCGTCCAGCACGCGCTGCCATCCGTCGGGCAATCGGCCTGCCTGTATGCGCTCGAATTCGGCACGCGTATCGCCGGGCAATGCGGCGAGCCGTTCGTGCCACGCGCGATATTCGGCCTCGCTGCGCCGGCCTGCCGCGCGCCAGCTCTCGAGCACGTCGCGCGGGATCTCGAACGGCGCATGCGGCCAGCCGAGTTCGTTGCGTGCGGCATCGGCGTCGGCTTCGAACAGCTTGCCGCTGTGTCCGCCGCGTTGCCCCTGCAGCCGCGCGATGCCGCGTGCAATGACGGTGCGGCACGCGAGCAGCGACGGGCGCGGATCGCGCCTGGCTTCGCCGAGCGCCGTAGCGACGGCTTCGATGTCATGCCCGTCGACTTCGATCACGTGCCAGCCCGCAACGCGAAACCGCTCGCTCACGTCCTCGCTGATTGACAGCGACGTGCTGCCGTCATCGGTCATGCGGTTATCGTCCCAGCAGACAATCAGCTTGCCGAGCTTCAGGTGCCCGGCGAGCGAAATCATCTCCTGGCCGACGCCTTCCTGCAGACAGCCGTCGCCGACGAACGCATACGTATGATGATTCACGATGCCGTCACCGAATTTCGCATTCAGGTAAGCCTCGGCGACGGCCATGCCGAATGCGTTGGCGATGCCTTGTCCGAGCGGGCCGGTCGTTACTTCGATGCCCGCGGCCGGATCGAACTCGGGATGCCCCTCGCAATGCGAGCCCATCTCGCGGAAGGTTCTGATCTGATCGATGCCGAATTGCGCGTAACCCGTCAGATGCAGCAACGCATAGAGGAGCATCGAGCCGTGCCCGTTGGACAGCACGAAGCGGTCGCGGTCTGGCCATTGCGGGTCGGCGGGATTGAACTTCAGATGCTGCGTGAACAGCGCCGTCGCGATTTCGGCCATGCCGAGCGGCACGCCCTGATGGCCTTCGCCGGCGCGCACGATCGCATCGATGGCAAGAAACCGGATCGCGTTGGCGAGCGGTCGCGTTTCGCGCAACGGCATGATTGCGGACATGACTTCTCCTTGCCGCGTCGCCTGTCAGGCGGCGGCTATCGCATGAGCAAGAGTGGAAAGAGGGAAGGGCGCTGCGTCCGTTGCCCGGACGCAGCGCAATGCGTCAGTGCAGGAACCCGATCGAGATCCACGGCACGGCGGCGACGACGATCAGGCCGATCACGAGCGCCACGATATAGCCGACGATCGGCTTCATGCCTTCATCCGGATGGATGCGGCTGACCGCGCAGGCCGAGTAGTAGCCGACGCCGAACGGCGGTGCGAACAGGCCCACGCCCATCGACAGGATCACGACCATCGCGTAGTGCACGTCGTGAATGCCCATCTGCCGCGCGATCGGGAACATCAGCGGGCCGAACAGGACGATCGCGGGAATGCCTTCGAGCACGCTGCCGAGCACGACGAAGACGAGGATCGACGCCGCCATGAACATCATCGCGCCGCCGGGCAGGGTTGCCATCGACTGCGCGAGCTGCCCGGAGAAGCCGGACTGCGTGAGCGCCCATGCCATGCTCGTCGCCGCGCCGATGATCAGCAGGATCGCACCCGATAGCGCGGCGGTGTCGATCAGCATCGGTTTGAGGCGTGCCCACTCGAAACGCCGGTAGATCAGCAGGCCTGCGAGCACGGCATACGCGATACCGATCGTGGACACTTCTGTCGCAGTTGCGACGCCTTCGACGACGGCAAGCCGAATCACGAACGGCAACGCGAGTGCGGGCAGCGCGACGGCCAGCTTGCGCAGGATCTCGCCGCGCGTCGCGCGGCGTACACCCGACAGGTCGTCGCCGCGATAGCGCCACCAGACGACGGCGCACAGCGTGATCCCGAGCACGATGCCCGGCAGCATGCCACCCGTGAAGAGCGCGGAGATCGACACGCCCGTCACCGAGCCGAGCGTGATCAGCACGAGACTCGGCGGTATGGTCTCCGTCTGCGCGCCGGTGGCGGCGAGCAGCGCCACGAGATCGCCGGGCTTCGCGCCGCGCGCCTTCATCTCCGGGAACAGCACGGGCGCGACGGCGGCCATGTCGGCGGCCTTCGAGCCGGAGATGCCCGACACCAGGTACATCGCGCCGACCAGCACGTACGACAGGCCGCCGCGCACGTGGCCGAGCAGGCTCGCGAGAAACGCGATCATCGCGTTGGCCATGCCCGTCATCTCGATCAGTTGCCCGAGAAACACGAAGAGCGGCACCGACAGCAGGATCAGGTGCGACATGCCTTCATCCATCCGGCCGACCACCACGCTGAGTGGCGTGCTCGTCGTGAGCGCCAGATAGCCGAAGGTCGCGAGCCCGAACGAGAACGCGATCGGCACGCCGGACAGCACGCACAGCGCGACGAGGCCGACGAAGAAGATCAGCAGGTTCAGGTTGCCGAGATCCTGCAGCAACGGGCTCACGGCCACGAAGCCGCCGCCGATCGCCGCCACCAGCGCAAGCGCCGCGAGCGTCATCTGCCAGTTGGCCGTGCGGATCAGGCGCAGGCACGCGACGGTGAGCATCAGGATCGAGCCGACGGGCAGCGCCGCGGCGCGCCACGAGTTCGAGATGTCGAGCGCGGGCGTCGTGATGATGCCTTCGTCCTGCGCGAACTCGACGGCCGGGCCGATCACCAGCACGAGGAACGCGATCGGCGCGGCGATTGCGACCACGTCGAGAAATGCGCGGACAGAAGGCGATGCCTTGCCGACCAGCGCCGTCATCCGCATATGCTCGCCGCGCCGCAGCGCAACCACTGCGCCGAGCATCGCGAGCCACAAGAACAGCATCGACGCGAGCTCGTCGGACCAGACGAGCGGCGTATGCAGCAGGTAGCGGCTCGTGACGCCTGCCAGCAGCACGACGATCTCGGCGACCACCAGCAGTGCGGCCGGAATTTCGACGAGGTGCCCGAGCACGGTGTCGATCGCGTCGACGATGCGGCGCGGCGACGGATGAGGGAAAGTAATCGTATGCATGGTGTTCATACCAG
This sequence comes from Burkholderia sp. Ac-20353, assembly GCF_017104785.1. Taxonomy (NCBI): domain Bacteria; kingdom Pseudomonadati; phylum Pseudomonadota; class Betaproteobacteria; order Burkholderiales; family Burkholderiaceae; genus Burkholderia; species Burkholderia sp. Ac-20353. Next base: position 35,716 of record NZ_JAAGPL010000037.1, read on the forward strand.
TTTGCCGACGTACTTTTCGAGCAGGTTCCAGCCCTGATCGCCGTACTTCGCTTTCCAGTCGCCATAGAAACTCGTCTTGCGCAACGCGTCGCGGAACGCCTGGCGGTCGACGTCGACGACGTTGATGCCCTTGGCCTTCAGGTCGTTGCGCAATGTGCCGTTCAGCTTCGCGATGTCCGCGCGCTGCAGCATCCCGGCCGCTTCGAATTCGCGCGTGACGATCGCGCGCATGTCGGCAGGCAGCTTTTCCCACGCGCGGCGATTGCCGAGAATCCAGTAGCCGTCCCACACGTGCGACGTGAGGCTGATCGATTTCTGCACTTCGTAGAGCTTGGCCGTCGCGATGATCGGCAGCGCGTTTTCCTGTCCCTCGACAACGCCCGTTTGCAATGCCGAATACAGCTCGTTGAAGTTGATCGGGGCAGGGCCGGCATCGAGCGCCTTGAACAGCGACGTGAGCATCGGCGCCTGCGGCACGCGGATCTTGAAGCCCTTCAGGTCTTCCGGCTTGCGGATCACGCGCGTCGACGAACTGACCTGGCGGAAGCCGTTGTCCCACGGGCGCGACACGGTGACGATGCCGGTCTTCTCGATCTGTGCGCGGACGTAGGCGCCGAGATCTCCGTCCATTGCTTTCCAGACGGTGTCGTAGTCGGGGAACGCGAAGCCCGTATTGACGATGCCGGCGGCGGGCGCGAGCGTCGCGAGAACCGACGATGCCTGATTGAAGAACTCGACGCCGCCGCTTCGCACCTGCGACAGCAGGTCGGTATCCGAGCCGAGCTGGTTCGCGGGAAAGACCTTGATGTCGAGCTTGCCGCCCGTCGCTGCGCGAATCTTGTCGCAGGCCTGTTGCGCGCGGACGTTGACCGGGTGCGTCGGGTCCTGGCCCGTCGCGAGCTTGTACGAGAATTCGGCGGCCGACGCGCTGCGAATCGACAGGCCCCAGAGCGGCGCCGCCGCGGCGACGGTCGCGCCCGCTTTCAGGAAGCTACGTCGATCGATGCCGCTGCGGGTGGTCGAGCGATTGCTCATGATGTGCTCCTCCAATACGGATTTGTGATGTATCGGTTCGTTTTACCCGGACAACACGCTCTCTGGCGCGTTTGTCTTCGCCCGGCGACTGCCTGTCGCGCGCGGCCGGCCGGACCCGGCCGCACGTCTTGTGTACGTCGGCGGCAAATCAGCCGTGAATCAGCATGCCGCCATTCACGTCGATGACAGCGCCCGTGATGTACGACGAGATCGGTGACGCGAGAAACAGGAATGCGCCCGCGACGTCGTCGGGCACGCCGAGACGGTTCAGCGGAATGCCGGCGAGGATCTCTTCGCGCTTGTCGTCGCTGATTTTGCCGGCGTTGATGTCGGTCTGGATCAGGCCGGGCGTCACGCAGTTCACGCGAATGCCGTCGGCGCCGAGTTCGCGCGCCATCGCTTTCGCGAGGCCGAGCACGCCCGCCTTGGCCGCCGAGTAATGCGGGCCGCCGAGAATGCCACCGCCGCGCTGCGCCGAGACCGACGACATGCAGCCGATCGATCCGCTCTTCTGCTTCTTCATCTGCGGCACGACGGCCTGTGACAGATACAGCACGCCGCGCAGGTTCACGTCGAGGACGCGATCCCAGCTCTCGGAATCGATATCGAGCAGTTTCACGGCTTGTGTGATACCCGCGTTGTTGATGAGCACGTCGATCGTGCCGAAATCGGCGACGATCTGTTCAACAGCGGCCTGGCACGCCTGCCGGTCGGTCACGTTGCAAGCATAGCCGCGGTGCTCGGCGCCGATCGACGCGGCCGCATCGCGTGCCGCCGATGCGTCGAGATCGAGGATCGCGATCTTCGCGCCGTGCTTCGCGAACAGGCGCGCGGTGGCCATGCCGATGCCGCGCGGCGATGCCGCACCGGAAATGACGGCGACCTTGCCGTCGAGAAGACGAGACTCTGACATGATGCGGTTCTCCTGATATTGCGTTCGGTATGGGTTGTCGTGATGGCGGGTTGCCCGGTTCAGCCGAGCCAGCCCTTGATGGTGTCGCTCATCGCTTCCGTCGAGATGCCGTAGCGGTCGTGCAGCGTCGGCAGTGCACCGGCGTCGAGGAATGCGTCGGGCAGCGCGATCTGCCGGAACGGCGGCGTGACGCCGGCGCCGAGCAACGCGCGCGCGACCGCTTCGCCGAGGCCGCCGATCACCGTATGGTTCTCGGCGACGATGACCATTCGGCCCGTTCGCTTTGCTTCGCGCAGGATGGTCGCGGTATCGAGCGGTTTGATGGTCGGCACATGCAGCACGCCGACGCCGATGTTGTCTTCCTCCAGCGCTTTCGCGACTTCGAGCGAGCGCATCGTCATGATCCCGGACGAGATCAGCAGCACGTCGTTGCCGTCGCGCAGCAGCTTCGCCTTGCCGAGCTCGAAGCGATAGTCGTACTCGTCGAGCACGGCGGGCACGTTGCCGCGCAACAGGCGCGCGTAGACGGGGCCCTTGTGCGCGGCGATCGCCGGCACCATCTGCTCGATGTCGAGCGCGTCGCACGGATCGATCACCGTCATGTTCGGCATCGCACGCATCAGCGCGAGGTCTTCGGCGGCCTGGTGGCTCGGGCCGTAGCCCGTCGTGAGGCCCGGCAGCGCGCAGACGATCTTCACGTCGAGGTTGTCTTCCGCGATGGTCTGATGGATGAAGTCGTAGGCGCGGCGCGTCGCGAACACGGCATAGGTCGTGACAAACGGCTGCGCGCCTTCGTGCGCGAAACCGGCCGCCGCGCCCATCAGCAATTGTTCGGCCATGCCCATCTGGTAGTAGCGCTCGGGAAACTCCTTCGCGAAGATGTGCAGGTCGGTGTACTTGCCGAGGTCGGCCGTCATGCCGATCACGTTCGTCTTCACGCGCGCCAGTTGCGACAGCGCATGGCCGAACGGCGCGGAACGCGTGATCTGGCCTTCGCCCGCGATCGACGCGATCATTGCGGAGGTCTTCAGGCGCGGCTTCTTCGCGACGGTGCTCATGCTTGCCTCCCGGCTTCGAGCGCGTCGAGCGCGAGCTGCCACTCGTGCGCGTCGACGCGGATGAAATGGTTCTTCTCGCGTGCTTCGAGGAACGGCACGCCGCAGCCCATCTTCGTATCGCAGACGATGATGCGGGGCTGCGCGCCGGTGTGCTGGCGGGCGTTGTCGAACGCGCGCGCAACGGCTTCGATGTCGTTGCCGTTCACGCGCTGCGTGTACCAGCCAAACGCTTCGAGTTTGTCGACGAGCGGCTCGAACGCCATGATCTGCGTCGACGGGCCATCGGCTTGCTGGTTGTTGACGTCGACGATCGCGATCAGGTTGTCGAGCTTCCAGTGCGCGGCCGACATGAGGCCTTCCCAGATTGCGCCTTCGTCGAGTTCGCCGTCGGAGAAGAGCGTGTAGACGAACGCGTCCGAGTTCTTGCGCTTGAGGCCGAGGCAGCGGCCGACGGCGATCGTCAGGCCCTGGCCGAGCGAGCCGCCGGACATCTCCATGCCGGGCGTGTAGCTCGCCATGCCGGACATCGGCAGGCGGCTGTCGTCGCTGCCATAGGTTTCGAGTTCGTCGGCGGGCAGGATGCCGGCTTCGAACAGCGCGGCGTATAGCGCGATCGCGTAGTGGCCGTTCGACAGCAGGAAGCGGTCGCGTCCTTCCCATTCGGGATCGTCGGGGCGGTAGCGCATCGCGCCGAAGTAGGCGACGGACAGCACGTCCGCGATGTCGAGCGCCTGGCCGATATAGCCTTGGCCCTGTACCTCGCCCATCAGCAGCGCATTGCGGCGGATGCGGTAGGCGTGTTCCGCGAGTTGGGCGGTGCGCCCGGCTTCGCTCGTATTCACGCGTGTCTCCTTCTTGCGGCCCCGGCGTGTTGAAGGCCGGACGCCGGGTGATTCGTGGCGGGATGTTTCGTCCTGCTCGCAGATTCGGGTAATCCCTTGCTTCAGGCGCGCTGCGAGTGAGGAAAAGCGTATCCGCTTGAATCGATGGGCTCAAACGAATTAAAGTGGCTCATTGCTGAATTCAATTCACGTGAGCGCTGCAATGCACAATCGGGTCACACTCAAGTCGATACAGGCGTTCGAGGCCGCGGCGCGGCTTTCGTCGTTCGCGCTCGCAGCAGACGAGCTGTTCGTGACGCCCTCCGCGATCAGCCATCAGATCAAGCTGCTGGAGGATCAGTTGAGCGTGCGGCTCTTTCATCGCGTACATCGCGCGGTGATCCTCACCGACACGGGGCGGCAATATGCAGAGGAAATCGGCGCGGCGTTCGCGCGCATCGACAAGGCGACGCGCGACATCGGGCGCGTCGAGAAGAGCGACATCCTCACCGTGCATGCGACGCCGAGCATCGCAACGCAATGGCTGATGCCGCGGCTCGCCCGTTTCAGCGCATTGCATCCGGATATCGACGTGCGCCTCAATGCGTCGTCGGCGCCTGTCGACCTGATCAAGGAATCCGTCGATATCGATATCCGCTACGGCGCGCGGCGGCTGCAGCCGGCGGGCACGATGGTGCTCGACCTGCCGCTCGAAACGATCGTGCCGCTATGCTCGCCGCGACTCGTGAATGGCGAGCATCCGATCCGCACGGTCGCGGATTTGCGGCATCACGCGCTGATCCACAGCGAAGGCTGCCTGGTGGGTTGGCGGGACTGGATGCGACTGCATCGCAAGGTCGTACTGGATATCACGCGCGGGCCGCGTTTCGATCGCTCGTTCATGGCAATCAGCGCAGCGGTGGACGGGATGGGGGTGTGTCTGGAAAGCCTGCTGCTCGTGCAGCGCGAACTGGAGATGGGCACGCTGGTGGCCCCGTTAGGGTTGGAGGGATTGAGAGTGAATGGCTACACGCTCAATCTGCTGAAGTCGCGCGCGGACTTGCCGAAACTGAGGTGCTTTCAAGACTGGCTGTTTGCGGAACTGGAGGGGCACGAGTAGCGTTCGGTCCGGAAGACGAAAGCGGAAGTGAACAGGGTTACAGAGGCTTCTCTGGAGGCGCGAAGCCTTGTCGGCAGGATTTCAGCCGACACCATGTGTGCCGGAATTTACGCCCGAGGCCGCGACCGCTAGGCATCGCTCCGGCCGGACAGAAACCAGGTGTGCAACTTGCCGATTCCCTTCGCCTCGATCGTCCCGCGTTCTTCGAACACGAACGGTTCACCCAACCGGTGCCGGGTCGCATCCGTTACCTGAACCCGTCCCGCCACACCGTGGGATTCCATCCGGCTGGCCGTGTTGACCGCATCGCCCCACAAGTCGTAGATGAACTTGTGCTTGCCGATGACGCCAGCCACCACCGCACCGCTGTTGATCCCGATGCGCATCTGCAGGTTGTAGCCGCGGCGCTGATTGAAGCGCGTCAGCGCGTCGGTCATGTCCAGCGCCATATGCGCCGCGCGCGCCGCGTGATCCGCGGCCGGCTCCGGCAGCCCAGCGGCTGCCATGTAAGCGTCGCCGATGGTCTTGATCTTCTCGAGGCCACGGATGTCGGCGAGGGTATCGAATTCGCTGAAGATCTCATCAAGCACGCTCACCAACCGCTCGGGGCTCATGCCTGCCGAAAAGCGCGTGAACGCCACGATGTCCGCGAACAGAACAGTCACTTCCGGAAAGCTGTCGGCGATGACTTCCGGGATGCTGTCGGTGAGCAGTGCGTGACGTGCCTTCAGCCGTTCTGCGATCGGATAGGGCAGCAGATTGAGGAGCAGCCGCTCCGACACCTTCTGCTCGGCCACGATCTTGTCGTAGAGGTGCTGAAGCTCGTCGTGCTGGCGACGGATCAGTTCGCGGCTTGCCTGCAATTCCTCGTTCTTTCGAGCGATCTCGGCTTCGGCGCGCTTCTTTTCGGTAATATTGCGGCCTTCCGGCAGCAGAAACACGACCTTGCCGTTCTGATCCTTGATGGGCAGAAGCGAGAAGTCGACGACGATCGTCTCGTCACCCGTTGCGTGACCGTAGATTTCGAAATCGCAGCGGACGAACTCCCCGTCGCTTGCGCGTCGGATCAGCTCCCGCAGCAAAGCCTGGGTCTGCGGCGAAACGAGCCACCAACGCGTCTCCCAAAACGGCTTGCCCTGAACATCGTCCATCCGCAGGCCAACCGCTTCGAGCGCTGCCCGGTTGGCCTCGAGGGTCATGCCGTTCGCGTCCAGCAAGCCCACGAACTGGTACATCTCATCCACCATGACGCGTGCGAGCTTGTCCCGTTTCGTCTGGAGATTGTCCGTCGCGCGGAGCCTGACATTGCGCACGCAAAGCTCCGGCGCGTCCGAAAGCGGCTCGAGGTTGAGGTTCGACATGCTTCACCTCATGCGAAAGCGGCGTTGTGTACAGGACATGCATGTCGTCTGTCCGGGCGGCATGCAGATCCTGCATCAATCCTAGGAAATCCTGGCGATCAAGAATGTCCGATGTGCGTTTCCTGGGATTCGTCCGCCCAGAAATCCAGGCCGAGCCGGCGCTCCCAATCCGGCGTTTCATTGAACAAAACGCGGTACTCGGGATCTTGCCCGCGAGCTTTCAATCAGGCGGCATGCCGTGGGCGAATGCCGGAGCTTTCTGTTCGACGCACGCTTCGAGCGAATGGGCTTTCGCTCGGACGTAAACCGGGGGTTCGTAAAGTACCGCAAGCAGTTTGCCCTCGCTACCTCAACATCGATCGCAGAGTACGTAGCCTCGCCCGCGAAATTCGTGCAGCATTCGGCCATTGGAATTGAATTTATAGGTGAATGGGGCGCGAATATTCCTGACTGGGTGCGGCGAAAATATGCCGTAACTAAATTTGTTTGATTGTAAGCCTATTGGCATTGTCTCGTCATAAAAGAATCCGTGTTGTGATTCACGTGGCCATGACGCGAATTGGTCTCGCGAAACCCGTGCGATGGTCGGGCGTCGGGAATCGACGTTCTGCAGACTCGGTCGCGCTCCATCTCCGCTCGTCTTGCCTGCATGCGGAATGTCGCATTGACGAACGCACGCGGCAGTTCGTCGCGCCGGCACTGCAGATGGCGCCCTTGATCAACCACGCCGGGCAGCGTGCGGAAATTCGTGAAAAAAGCGTGACAAATATTGCCCGTTCCATACGAATTTACAAGAATATTCCCGCCCCACTTATTTTAATCCTGGTCTTAAGAATTCCCGCTACACTGTTTAAGCCTCATCCGAAATCCGGCCGCGACGATCTGAAATTCCGGAATCTGAATCAGGAAACATGTCGGCAGGTTGATTCGGTAAGCGCCGCCGTCGTGCTTTGCCGAAAGCAGGAAGATTGAAAAAATCGCTCTCGAATTCGACCGAATAGGAAAGAGCATGCCAAGACCGGGGACAGTGATCCGCAGCGCGGGCAGATTGCCCGATCCTGACGCGACGGCGCGCGCCGGCACCGTGGTTCGGCGGCCCGACGTCGTCCTGCATCGGCGTGCATCGCAATTTCCGCGCATCGCGTGATGAATTCGATACGGAACGGGGCCGCCTCCGGCCCGGACGTGCGCGCACGCGACACGGGCGCACCTGATGCGCCTGCGCTGATCGGCGTGTCGTTCGCGTTCCGCCAACTGATCGGGATGATCGACCGTGTCGCGTCGACCGAGCATACGCTGCTGATCGTCGGGCCGACCGGTTCCGGAAAGGAACTGGTCGCGCGGCGTCTTCACGCAAACGGGCCGCGCCGCGATATGCCGTTCATCGACGTGAATTGCGGCGCCATCCCCCACGACCTGATCGAAGCGGAATTCTTCGGTCATGTGCGAGGTGCGTTTACGGGCGCTGTCGAACACCACCGCGGCTGGTTCGAGCAGGTGGGGGCGGGCACGCTCTTTCTCGACGAGATCGGCGAGCTGCCGCTTGCGCTGCAGCCCAAACTGCTGCGCGTGCTCGAAACGCGCACGTTCCGGCCGATCGGGGCATCGGCAAGCGTGCGGTTCGACGGGCGCATCGTCGCGGCGACGCATCGCAACCTGCTGGAAGAAGCGCGCGCCGGCCGGTTCCGCGAAGACCTGTTCTACCGGCTCGCGGTATTCATCCTCAACGTGCCGGGGCTCGCGCAACGAAGCGAGGACATCCCGCTCCTCGCCGCCCATTTTGCGGCCCAGCAAGCGCGCGCGATCACGTTCACGCCGGCGGCGATCAAGCGGCTGTGCGAGCAGCCGTGGCCCGGCAACGTCCGCCAGTTACGCAACCTCGTCAGTCAGCTCAGCGTGTTTGCGCAGCATGCGCGGATCGACGCCGAAACGCTGGCGCCGTTTCTGGCGACGGACGCGCACGACGATGTCGCACGTGCCCATCTCGCGGATCGGCTGCTGGAACTCGGCGGCGACGACAAGCTGGCCGCAGCCGAACGCCTGTTGATCGATCGCGCGCTGGAGAGGACTTCATATAACAAGAGTGCCGCGGCCGCGTTGCTGGGTGTCGGCCGCAAGGTCGTCGAGCGTCGGCTGAAGGCGCGCGAAGCGCAACACGGCGAAGCGACGCAATGTCTGGAGGGCGCGGAAGCGCTGGTCGGCACGGCCCGGTTTCGCGAAGCGGTTCCGCTGCTGCGTCGCTGCGTCGAGCTGCTGCAAAAGGCCAACCCGACCGAAGACAGTCGCCGCTTGCAGGTCGGTGCGTATCGCCTGCTGGCGGTCAGCCTGCGCAGCGTCCATGGCTGGCAGTTTCCCGAGGCCATGGCCTGTTACAAGACGGCGTTGTCGATCGGCGACGGCGTATGCGACGCGCGCGAACTCGCGGCGGTGCAATTCGGCATCTGGACGACGCAACTGGTGACGCTGCAGCTCAGCAAGGCGCGCGCCACCGCACAGGAACTCCTTCAGCGGGCGCACGCGACGGGCGATCGGGCCGCGCTCGACGAGGCCCATGTCGCGCTGGCCAATACGCTGTTCTGGCTCGGCGACAGCGAGGAAGCGTTGGAGTCGCTGTCACGCGGCGGGCTGCGCAGCATCGGCCGAGCGGACCGCCGGCTCGGGGCTTACGGCGTCGATGTCGCGGGGCTCGCATTGACGGTCGAAGGGCTCGCCGCATACCAGACCGGGGCGGTCGACGATGCGCGCCGTGCGCTGGACGGTTTGATCGCGCGAACGGAGGAAGAACATCCACATTCGGTCGGGCGCGCGGTCGATCTGCAAGGCGCTGCGTGGCTCGCGATGCTCTTTGACGACATCGATCGGCTCGGGGATCTGACGAGCGCGCTCGACACGGTATCGTCGGCCGGAGGGCTGGCCTGTTGCGGCGGGGCCGCCCGGATATTCAGGGCCTGTTACCTGAGCGCGGTCGGCAAGCACGGCGAAGCCGAGGCGATGCTGCTGGACGGTTATGACAACGACATCGCGAAGCATGGCGGCGCGCTGTTCTATTCGATCAAGACCTGGAAGCACGGCGAGCTCCTGTTGAGCACCGGGCGTGCGCGGCAATGCGAAGCGCTCGTTTCCAACGCGCTCGACGAAGTGATCCGCAGACACGAGCGCGCATATCTCGGCGAGTTGCTGATCGTCAAGGCGCGTGCACAATGGATGCTCGGCGACACAGGCGCGGCCGAGCAAGGGCTGCGCATCGCGATCTCGACGGCGCTGGCGCTCGGCTCGGTGCCTGCGCACGTTGCTGCGACGCGGTATCTCGCGGATCTGCTGCGACAGTCCGCGCGAACGACGTCAGCCGTCGACGCGCTCGAGCGACCGTTGCATGTGCCGGTGGCTGCGCTCCAGGGCCCGGGACTTATCCAGGCGCCCGGGTTGCTGTAGCGATTGCGATAACGCGATTTCCTGATCGAGCGGTCGGGGCACGTTGCCAAGTGCGAGTACACTGCCACTTTCGGCGTGACGGCCTCGAAGGTCGCCGGAATGCAGTTGATCAAGTAGCGACGGCACCGGCCGATAACAGGAAAAGCGGCCATGCTGCGAATTTAGAAGGATCGGATGAAAAAAGGGAAACCAAAACTCACCCGCCAGGACGCCGAGCGTCTTTTCGCGGGACTACCACGCGGGGACACGAGCAGGTCGAACCAGCCTGCGAATCCCTTCGAAGCAAGCGTGTTCAAAACGGCCCAGCGCACCCACGACGAACCCGGGCTCTGGAAAGACAATCTGATCACGCTTCCGATTGCGATTGAGATGCCTGCCGGCTACACGTCGCTGTCTGGCCTTCGCGACGCGATTGCGCGGGCCTGGCGAGTGAGATGGGTGAGAGAAACCAGCCACGAGGTAATCGCCGAGTTTCCGGAGGGATGGAAAGCCATTCGTCCGGCCACCGGTCCCATTGAACTGCGAGATCCGTCGGACGTCATTCGAGCGGTATACGGTTGGGCCGAAGATGCGGAACTGAGGATTTTGCCGCGTTATGTCGTCGAGGCGCAGGCGAACAGTTCAAGTGGACTGGGCAGCCTTCTAGTCCGTGACCGCGCGAGCGATCAGATCCTCGAGCGCTCCACGATCTGGTCGGCGATGACCGGCACCCACCATCCCGACTGGGCTCGCCTTTCGGCATGGCTCAATGCACGCTTTCCGCAGCATCGAGACCCGTTGCGGTACTGGGTAGATTGTGAGGACAATGCGGGCCAGGCCGAAGTCCGGGAAAACAGCGATGAGTAGCAAACAGGCCGACGCCATGCTGGTGGACGGCGAGTACGTTGTAACGTGCCGTGAGCGCACGATATTGGGTGCAACGGCGAACGGGCACGGTGCCGTATTCCCGCACGCGACGATGACGGTGAAGGACGGGTGGGCCACGTTCAAGCGCGACGGGATCGAGGTGTGGAACTGCAATGCGCGATACGCCGCCGCGCACTTCGACGTTCAGCCGGCATAGGAAAACACGATGCTTCCGGGGATGAAGAAAACAGGCTCGCTCGTGAGTTCGTAGATCGCCGCGTGCCTGAAACGGGTGGCTATGGCCGATCGCATCCGGCGGCAGTCGGCCAGAAGCTGTCATCCTGGACCATTTGATGAAAGCGGCCTTCGACAGTATTGACCTGCGCTGCCCAAAGGCGCTAGCATCGTTCGCATGTTGAATCACGCCAATCTCCTCTCTTCGTCGATCTGCGCATGTTGTCACAACGTGCCAGGGGAAATTTGCGTCTAGCGAAATCGCTAAACTTTGAAGCAATAGCCTTCTGGCCGCCTGTTATACGAAACAGGCGGCCTTTTTGTTTTTGAGCCGACACTTTCGGGACGGAGAAACTCAATGCCGCTTGCGTTGTATGACACCTGGTCGCGGACCATGCGCCCGTTCACGCCAATCCACGCCGGGCAGGTCGGCATGTATTGCTGCGGCCCCACGGTCTATGACGACGCGCATATTGGCAATCTGAGAACCTATGTGTTCGAGGACATTCTGCGTCGCGTATTGATGCGCAACGGATACGAAGTCCGGCACGTCGTCAATATCACTGATGTTGGGCATCTGACTTCGGATGCAGACGAAGGCGAAGACAAGATGGAAAAAGGTAGCCGGCGGACCGGGGAGTCGGCGTGGGCCATCGCCCAGCGCTACACCGATGCCTTTATCAGGGACTGGCGCGCGCTCCACTTGCTCGAACCAACGACATGGTGCCGTGCGACCGATCACATCGACGAACAGATCGCGTTCATCGGCAAGCTCGAGCGAGCTGGTTACGTGTATCGGACGGACGACGGCCTCTATTTCGACACCAGTAAGCAGGACGACTACGGCTATCTCGCGCGGCTGGATCGCGCAGGGCTGCATGCGGGCAAGCGGGTCGCGTTGGGCGAGAAGAAGAGCATTACTGACTTTGCGTTGTGGAAGTTCAGCCCGGCCGGTGTCAAGCGGCAAATGGAATGGGACAGCCCATGGGGGCGCGGCTTTCCGGGCTGGCATATCGAGTGCTCGGCGATGTCCGCAAAGTACCTCGGGACGTTGTTTGATATTCACTGCGGCGGCGAGGACCATATCGCCGTGCATCACAGTAACGAGATTGCGCAGACCCAGGCGGCCCACGGCACGCGTCTTGCGAATTATTGGGTGCACGGGCACTTTCTGACGCTCGATGCCGATACGAAGATGTCAAAGTCGAGCGGCGATTTCGTTCGCCTGGAGACTTTGCAGCGCAGGAACGTCGATCCGCTTGCGTACCGTTACCTGTGCCTGACCGCCCATTATCGAAGCAAGCTGCATTTCACGTGGGCGTCTCTCGACGCAGCACAGACTGCGCTGAACCGGCTTCGGCATCTCTATTCCGATTGGCCGAAAGGAGGCCGGGTCGATCCGGATTTCGCTGCACGATTCGACGCTGAAGTGAACGAGGACTTGAATCTGCCAAGGGCGCTCGCCGTGCTTTGGGATTTAGTCAGGAGTGACCTGCCGACCTCGACCTTGAGAGCGACAGTGGACAATTTTGATACCGTGCTTGGTCTCGGTTTGCGCGATTGGATTCCTGTTGCGTTCGACATCCCGGAAAACGTCCGGGTGTTACTCGGCGAGCGTGAGCGCGCCAGAGTGGAAAGAGACTGGGCAAAAGCCGATCAGATACGCGAGACGTTAGGCGCACAGGGCTGGCGCGTCGAGGACACCAAAGAGGGGCAACGTCTGTTTGGAATCGCTATGAACTCGACAGATATCGGGGGGTGACAACGGGTAAGGATAATGAAATCCGCCGATAGCCAACGGCTGCTCGCGATAACGCCCATTTCAGCCGGCCGTTCTAACGGCCCAATATGCGACCGCCGCGACGATAGCTGCTACAAAGAATGCAATGGCCGTCTCGGAAAACTTGGTCATCATTCTTTCAGTCGCAGCATCCTTCAATGCGGCTTCATTGAAGGAAAGTTCCGTTCGGCAGTGCTTGCACTGAACTGCCGAATCGGGATTGTCTACGTAGCAGAAGTAACAGGTTTTCATTGGCTACCATAGTGGGCGTTGCGACACTTGCTTCGATCGGGGCAAAAGCCGTGCCAAAGTTCGTAGCAGCTGTGCGATAAGCGGCAGGGCCCGCAAGCACAAGGCGAACGCCTGTATCGCGTCAGTGTGCGCGATCGATCTCACCTGCCGTAATCAGCGTATGTGATGGATTTATTCGGACAGTGCGCGTCCGACCGTTGTGGCGCTACCAACAACCGGAGCAGAACAGCTCAGCGTGTCGGCGCCAAACAATTGTCGAAACCATCAAGGCTTTTACAGTTTCTATAATCAGGTCATGCGGTAAGGGTGCGAAGGAGACGGACATGCGACCGAAATTGCGTGCATGTATCGGACTAGCGTCGGTCCTGCTTCTTTCGTGCGGCGGAGGAGGCGGTGGTGGTGGTGATGGTGGGGGACTGGCTCCGTTCAATCTTCCCTCTTCCATTGTTGCCGGAGACTTCAATTCGGACGGGTTGCAGGATCTCGCCGTTGCCACGACCTTTGTCAGCTCCGCGCCGCCTCACTCGGGATTTGTCGCGGTAGTCCTCCAGCGCCCTTCGGCGGCAGGCACATTCGCACCCGGTGTGCACTACGCTACCGGCAGTGATCCGCAGATGGTCGTAGCCGCTGACCTGGATGGTGACGGCAGGCTCGATCTTGTAGTTGCCAACAGCAGCGCGGGCAGCGTATCGATTTTCATCCAGGATCACGCCAATCCCGGGACCTTCCTGCCGCCGGTTGTCGTGCCGGTGGGCGGGCACCCCAACGGCCTCGCCGTCGGCGATCTGAATGGTGACGGCAAACCAGACATCGTTGTGGCCACAGTGAGTTCCAATCTGGCAGTCCTGATTCAGAATCCAGCGGGCCCGCCGGGGTCATTCCTGCCGCCCGCCCCGGTGGCGGTTGGCAAATCGGCCATCGCAGTGGCCATTGGTGACGTGAACGGGGATGGCAAGCAGGATCTTGTCGTGTTGACCCAGGACAACAATGGCAACGGGGATGTCGCGGTGCTGTTGCAAGATGCAGCGCACCCGGGAAGCTTTCTGCCTCCAACGGAATTTGCGGCGGGCGCCCAGCCTGCGGCACTCAAGTTGGCGGACGTGAATGGCGATCACCTGCTTGATATCATCGTCGCAAACCAGGGTACGCCGTCCAATCCCGATACAGCGAGCGTGTCCGTGTTGCTTCAGGATCCGGCGCATCCCGGTAGCTTTCTGGCTCCGACCAACTACCCCACAGGCGCACGTTCCCTGGACGTTGCGGTCGGAGATCTCAACGGCGACGGCAAACCCGACCTCGTGGTGGCCAACGCGGGGGCGTTATCGACGACCGGAAGCGTATCGGTCCTGCTGCAGGATCCCGGCCGACCGGGCGTCTTCCTGCCGGCCGTCAACTATGCAGGCGTGGTGGAGCCGCTGTCCGTTGCGATCGCCGATCTGAACGGCGACGGGAAGCCGGATATCGCCGTCGCCGACGGAGACATCGCAACAATTCTTTTTCAACAACCGGGCGCGCCCGGAAAATTCCTGCCACCGGTGAAGGTGGGAAGCTGATGGTTTGATACGCGATTCACGTAACTCATTCTCACGGCAGCGTTGAGCGTCAGTGTCCTTCTTTGTTCGTCTTCGGTTGTTGGGGTTGCTGCCGCGGGTCGGATCCGGTTTGCGTCGGCACCCGCGTACACCGGTCCGGCGGCGCCATATAAGGCACGTCGTGGCAGCAGCACGCATAAACCGGAAACCCGTACGCGTTCGTGCCGATGATGGTCGTGGGCCCGTGCAGCGGGCAAACTGCTTTCACGGTGTCTGGCGAAACTCATTGGTCAACTGGTCATATCGTACACGTGGACCTTCAACTCGGCATGGCTGATTACTGATTCGTGCGCGTTGTCGTCAAAGACCCTGATAACCGCCTCACGCACGCCGATACGGCACGCCCGCCAAGGTCGGACTCCTGTCGAACATGAAAGGCAATTGTTGGCCTATCGCGCCACTGGGTGATCGACCGTCCAGGACGTATCAAAATGCTACCGATTAAGTTCCCCCAAAGGCACATCGTAAGATCGGACTATCCGCTACCTGCCAACCGCCAGTTGCCATCTCCCTAAAGGTCCTCCTATTGCTCCGCAACTCGTCGGCTACACTGAATCGGGAAGCCGACCCGCTCGCCGCTCGCGCTTGACCCTGGTGGTGGCGGCTGCGTTGCGGATCAGCGCGACTCGATGGATTCAACTGTACGCTCTAGTGTCGCTCCTGTGTCCCTGCTCACAAGATAGTGTGGAGGTGTCGTGATGATTGAATCTTCCGATTTTCGGATCAGAAGGATGGCGCTTAATCACGGAGGAGGCTGCATGCCCGCACTCGGATTTGGCACGCTGATTTCCGACGCCGCTACGACGACCAGCGCGACCAGCGACGCGCTGAAAGCCGGATTTCGACACTTCGATTGTGCCGAGCGATATCGGAACGAGCGTGAGGTGGGCGAGGCCTTGCAGATAGGGCTTGCTGCCGGAGGGATCGCGCGGGAAGAAATTTTTGTGACCACAAAATTGTGGAACTCCAATCATCGGCCCGAGCGTGTCGAACCTGCTTTCCAGGCGAGTCTCGGCAGGCTTGGGCTCGACTATCTGGATCTCTATCTCATACACACTCCGTTTGCATTTCAGCCGGGGGATGAGCAGGACCCGCGCGATGAAAACGGCGCGGTTATCTACGATAAAGGCGTGACTTTGCTTGACACGTGGAGGGCGATGGAAAATCTCGTCGACCATGGTAGATGCCGCGCCATCGGGCTGTCTGACATCGGCTTGAACGAATTGCGGCCCCTTTACGACTCGACGCGAATCAAGCCGGCTGCAGTGCAGGTCGAAGCACATCCGTACCTTCCCGAAACGGAGCTTCTGGAATTCTGCAAGGAGAACGGGGTCGTGTTTTTGGCCTTTGCGCCATTGGGCCACGGAATAAGGCCGGGGCCGCTCGAGGACCCGGTCATTTCCCGAATTGCCGCTCGAACTGGAATGACGTCGGCGCAGGTACTGCTTGCCTGGGCGGTGCAGCGTGGCGGCGCTGTGCTTACCACCCCCAAGACTGCGGCCCGTGCGCGCGAGAATTTCGACATCTCCGCGCTTCCGGCTGACGCGTTTGACGAGATCAATCGAATTCAGACCAGACAGAGATTCAACGAAGTCGTCAAGACCGGCACCCCAGGCTTCATTCCGCAACGTAAGTGATGGTGAAACGCGCCGCCGGCTTTCGGGTGAACCAGGAAGCCGCTGCGTTTCCAGAATAGGTCCAGTCCATCTTCAGCAAGGCACCCGAGACCGACGGTGTGGTTTTCGGCCTGCCCTCCGACAGCGGTTGAAATCCGCTTCAACGTGCGGTAGCCGTTTCCCCCCGTTCACGAACGCCGATCTCCGTGATCGCGTTACCAGTCCGGTTGATCACATTCACCAAAATCCGCACCTCGCATTCCCGGTCCCGACTGCCATTGCACCCCACAGTCGAAACCACGCAACGTCGATGGACGAATCCGTCCATCGCCGCAGCAACCGACCGGCCGAATTCGTCCACCGCCCGGCGCGCCGCAGCGAATCCCACCGGCACAGCCCGCACACACCGCCACTGGCACATGCGTTGCTTTATCTGCTGCTCGCGGGAAGCTCCGCGAATCAGCGCGACCATCTTTTCAGCGAGAACGGTATGAACAGGGAAACCGGGCATGTCATTCCGCCTTACGGCGTAGCGATCCACCAGGCCATATCGGAAGGGGATCTGACAAAAATGAAGGCTTTGCTGAGTCAGGCCGAAGCGGTCCTGCAGCAGCACGGGGACCTTGCCGCTGCGGTCGGCAAGCTCAAGCAGGAAATCGTGAAGCGCGAACAGGCCTGACCGGTCGTCGCGCGCATCGCCGTTTCGTTCACCACCCAGGAGGACCAGATGTCCGAGAACTCACGTACAGGGCTTTTCCCGGCCGGCTATGTCATCGGCACGGGGTTGCCGGGCGCACCCACGCTCAGGCTCGCGTTACTCGTCGACACCCCCGAGCGCAGTGTGGTCGGCACCGCAACCGTCACGCAGGCAGTGAACCCGCCCGTCGAGTTCGATGCCGACGTCTGGGGCACCTATACGTACATGGCGCTGATGCCGCCGGTCAATACGCGAATTCTGGTGACGCTGCAGGGCAATCAGGGCGGGCCGGCCTCGAATTCGATCGTGACGTTCCGGCTCCAGCTCGTGCTGGAAAACGACTGGCAAAGCGGCGTCGCTTCGTACCGCTACTTCGACAACGGTAGCTGGCACGCGATCGAGAACGTCCCGGCCAGGATCGATCGGGAATTCGTGCCGCTCGAGCCGGGCTCGGTGATCCTGGAGCCGCACGGGGGGCCGCGGCCCTTGTACGGCGCGCCCATTCAACAGGCGACGGCCTCCGGCGATCTCGCGCACATGAAGACGGTTGCCGCTGCCGCGAATCATCAGCTGCAAAGCCGCGACGAAATCGCAACGGCGCTGGCTGCGCTGAAGGCGGAAATCGCCCGCCTGGAAGCCGGGCATTGAGTCCGGCCGGGTTTTCCCGATCACTATTCGCTACAGGAGCCACGTAATGTCCGCTGCTCTTTTTCCCGTGAATTTCCGCGTCGCCACGCCGGCAATTGGCGCACCTGTCCTCACGCTCGCGCTGCTCGTCAACCCGTCTGCCAAGACCGTCAGCGGTATTGCCCGCGTCACTCAGCCGACCTGGCCGCCGCTCGAGTTTCGTGCGCAGGTATGGGGCCAATACAACCAGATGGTGCTGGCGCCGGGCGCCAACGCGCAACTCGTCCTGAACCTGCAAGGCAATCCGTCGGGGCCGACCAGCGGCCTGGCCGAAACGTTCCGCTTGCAGGGCATCGTGGAGGCGGACTGGAAGTCGGGCGTCGCCAGTTACCGGTTCTTCGAGGGGGAACGCTGGCACGAAGTCGACCACGCGATCATGACCGCGACCGGCGCGCTGCAGCCGCTCGAGCCACGCCAGCAGCCGGTCACGCCGCTATACGGCGTCGGCCTGCAGCAGGCGCGGGAATCGGGCGACCTCGTCCGCATGAAGGCGCTTGCGCGCGAGGCCGAACAGCAGCTTGCCGATGCCGGCCGCATCGAGCAGGCGCTCGCCGGCCTGAATGCCGAAATCGCGCGGCTGGAAGCGCGACGCTGAGCGTTTGCGACGCAGGGAACGCGTGCCGCTACCCGCGGCACGCGTGGCGAACGGCAGGCAGGAATGGCCTGCGAACAGCCCGGTCGGCAAGCGGCCGACGCGGGCGCAACGACACTCGAAGGACATCGGCATGGACGAGACCCCAGTACGCCCGGTTCGATTCCTGGGTAATGAGGACTACACACATTTCATCCCGGTTCATGTCGTGTGGGAAATCACGCTGGCTTGCGATCTGAAGTGCCTGCATTGCGGATCTCGTGCAGGCCGCCGGCGCACCAACGAACTCTCGACGGACGAGTGCCTCGAGGTGATCGAGTCGCTGGCCAGGCTCGGCACGCGCGAAGTGTCGATGATCGGCGGCGAGGCCTACCTGCGCAAGGACTGGACGCAGCTCATCAAGGCCATCCGCTCGCACGGGATGTACTGCGCGGTGCAAACGGGCGGCCGCAACCTGACGCCGGCACGGCTCGAGCAAGCCGTCGCGGCGGGCCTGAACGGCCTCGGCGTGTCGCTGGACGGCCTGGCGCCGCTGCACGACAAGGTGCGCAACGTCCCCGGCTCGTTCGAGCGGGCCGTGGATACGCTGAAGCGGGCGCGCGCGCACGGTCTTGCGATCAGCGTGAATACGCAGATCGGCTCGGCGACGATGCGCGATCTTCCGGCGCTGATGGACACGATCATCGAGATCGGGGTCACGCACTGGCAGATTCAGTTGACGGTCGCGATGGGCAACGCGGTCGATCACGATGAATTGCTGCTGCAGCCGTACCAGCTCGAAGAGCTGATGCCGCTGCTCGCCGATCTCTACAAGCGCGGTCTCGATCGCGGCCTGCTGATGAACGTCGGCAACAACATCGGCTACTTCGGCCCGTACGAGCATCTGTGGCGCGGTTTCGGGGACGAGCGGGTGCACTGGACCGGATGCGCGGCCGGGCAGACCGTGATTGCGCTCGAAGCGGACGGCACCGTGAAGGGTTGCCCGTCGCTGGCGACGGTCGGCTTCGCGGGCGGCAATATCCGCGATCTGTCGCTCGAGCAGATATGGCGGACGAGCGACGCGATTCATTTCGGCAGGCTGCGCTCCGTGGACGACCTGTGGGGATTCTGCCGCACGTGCTACTACGCCGACGTGTGCCGCGGCGGCTGCACGTGGACCTCGCATTCGCTGCTCGGCAAGCCGGGCAACAACCCTTACTGCCACTATCGCGTGCTCGAACTGAAGAAGCAGGGGCTGCGCGAGCGCATCGAGAAGATCGAGGATGCGGCGCCGGCGTCATTCGCGGTGGGGCGCTTCGACCTCGTCACCGAGCGCATTGCGGACAGCACGCCCGTGTCGAGCATCTCCCGGTCGGGGCAGACCGTCGAACTCGCTTGGCAACACAAGGGCAAGCGGGCGCCGGACGTCGGGCGAATCCCGCCCACGCTCGGCCTTTGCCGCGCGTGCAACGGCTACGTTCATCAGCACGAGCTCACGTGCCCGCACTGCGGTGCGGACATCGACGCCGCCGCGCGCGCTTACGAGCAGGATGCGCAACGGCGCCGCACGCTGATCCGGGAGGTCGAGCGGCTGTTGAGTTGACCGATGCCGGCGGCGCGCGAATCAACTGCCACACGAGATCAGCAATGGCTACGCGGATTTGTCAGCGATCCGAATTGTTGCCGCATTCACCGTATCGCGTATGGGGGAAGTGAACATGGCCAGTTACCCGATCAACGTCACCAGCACGTACGGCGCGGCGGTGAATGTCTATACGACGATGTCGCCGACGCCCACCAATCCGCCGTCGACCGATCCGTCAGCGTACGTGCCGACCTACACGCTGCTCGGCAGCGTGTCGGCGGACGGTACAGGCCACTTCACGACCGACGAGCCGATCGCACGCGTCGTGATCACGCGGCAAACGGACGAATTTCCGCTCAAGGTGGCCGTCGCGGAAGCGCTCACGCCCGCCTCGCAGACGATTCCGCTCGCGCAGGCTGACGCGGACATCGCGCAGGCAGGCTGGAATTTCTACCGGAATACCGTGAGCCAGCCGTTCACACCGACGGCGCTCAACTTCAACGCACTGGTCGAAAACACGCCCGTTACCAGCCTGCCCGATGCGGCGGCGGCCTATTTCTCGCAGAATGGCGCGGCGGGGCTCACGTTTGGCCTCTACTCCGCGCTCGGCTACTGGGCGACGAACCAGCTCTATGCATTCCCCGGCACCTACTATTGCTACGAGCCGCCGGCAGCCAGTTCGATGGGCTTCATATTGCCGACGACCAGCATCGGAACGCTGACGATCACCGGCGGCAACGCGACGTACACGCCCACCGAAGGCGCGGCGATCCCGCTCGATTTCGCGACCTCGCAGCTGTCCAGCGCGGGCGCCACCGCGAAGAACGGCATGCTGCTCACGGCCGTCATACGCGATCTCGCCTGGGAGGGCCACCCCGACACGATCACCTGGGCGTTCGTCGGCACGTACAACGGCCAGCAGTTCATCGCGCAGTCCTACGAGGACCCGACGCTGCCGTGGTACGCGGTGCTCTACGACCTCGTCTACGGCGCGTTCTTCACCGTGCAGCTCGCGATGGCGGTCGATGCGGCGATCAACCTGCTGGGCGCGATTCCCGGCGGGCTGCAATGGCTCGCGAACAACGTCGGCGAGATCGCCGGCAAGATTCGCGGCGCGCTGAACGCGAACGGCGACAGCGCGGCGCCGGACAGCGCGGTGGGCGACGACGCCGATCCGATCAACGTGGATATCGACATCGACATCGATATCGACGTGGATGTCGACGTGGACATCGATATCGATGTGGATGTCGACGTCGATGTCGACATTGACGTGGACGTGGATTTCATCGCCGTGGTCGACGTGGACGTGGACGTCGATATCGACGTCGACATCGACGTCGTGACCGACAGCGACATCGACATCGATGTGGACGTGGACATCGACACCGACGTCGATGTGCAGCCGGGGACGGTGTCGCGCGTGCTCGGCGCGGTCGGCAACTGGATCATGACGAAGGCGCTGCCGACGCTCGTCGAGGGTGTCGCGATCTACGTCGCGTTCCAGACCGCCGGGAAGCTGCTCGACGCATGGCGGCAGCAGGACGAGCGCGACATGGCGAACCTGCAGCCGCGCCAGACGTCCGGGCTCGGGCTGCTCGTCAACTACATGCTGAACGATCCGATCCCGGTCGCGACGCGCTGGACCACCTTCAGCCAGTACGTGCAGGAAGTGCAGGGCGATTCGACCACGCTGCAGGTGACGCTGTCGACCCTGCTGCAGACGAAGAACAGCCAGGCGGATACCGAAGCGCAGAACTGGCGCTGGCCGCAGGACGCGCAGAACGCGCTCGTCGCGCAGATGAAGCAGAACTCGGGTGCCAATGCGTATCTGGCGTTCCAGACGCTCGCGCAAGCGACGTACCAGAACCGACCGCTGCCCGTGAAAACCGGGGCGTCGGTTGCGATGGCCTACCTGAAGGGCTGATTGCCCGTCCGTCACGAGGATCGATCATGAGCACTGCCTGGTCGCAGCCGGACCATGAACGCTATCCCGATGCGGAAACGCATCGCCGCCGCTGGCGGCACCTCGCGCGCGCGATCGCGGCGCGCGCGGCATCGATCACCGACGATCCGGCCGCGATAGCGCCGCCGGCCCGGCCCGGTTCGCTGGAGATCCTCGGCTCGGGGATCGAGGCGAGCGGTTTCACCCGTGCCGACGAAGCGCGCATTCGTGCGGCGGATGACGTGTTCTTCTGCGTCGCGGACCCGGCGACGAAGGTCTGGCTGCTGCGCGAGCGGCCCGACGCGTACGACCTCTACACGCTCTACGACGACAGCAAGCGGCGCTACGTCACGTACATGCAGATGGCCGAGGCGATGCTGCACCCGGTGCGTGACGGGCGGCGGGTCGTCGCGATCTTCTACGGCCATCCGGGCATCTTCGTGCTGGCGACGCACCGGGCTGTCCGGATCGCGCGGCGCGAAGGGCACCGCGCCGAGATGCGCGCGGCGGTCAGCGCGCTCGACACGCTTTGCGCGGATCTCGGCGTCGATCCGAGCCAGCCCGGCATGCAGATGTACGAGGCGACGGACATGCTGATCCGCAGCCGGCGGCCCGATACGGGGTTGCACCTCGTGCTGTGGCAGGTCGGGCTGATCGGCGAGCTCGGGTATC
Organism: Burkholderia sp. Ac-20353; assembly: GCF_017104785.1. Lineage (NCBI taxonomy): Bacteria > Pseudomonadati > Pseudomonadota > Betaproteobacteria > Burkholderiales > Burkholderiaceae > Burkholderia > Burkholderia sp. Ac-20353. The sequence continues at coordinate 57,933 of NZ_JAAGPL010000037.1, forward strand.
GCCGGCAAGGCTATCTGAACAGCAACTTCTCGGTGCTGCTCGACTATCTCGACGCGCTGTACGGCGCCGACCATCCGGTCGTGAACTACGTCGGTTCACGCTATCCGGGCGTCGATCCGCTGATCGACCACCAGACGATCGCATCACTGCGGGATCCGTCGGTACAGAACTGGGTGACGGGCATCTCGACCTTCTACCTGCCGCCGAAGGACGCGGCCCTCGCCGATGCGGCGATGCTCGACCGGCTCGGGCTGTTGCACCCCGGCCAGCCGCTGCGCTCGAGCGCCGATGCGTTGCGCGTGATCGATCGCTATGGCCCGCGCGAACGCCGGGCGTTCACCGATTTCGCGACCTTCGACGTGCCGCAGAGCTACCAGTGGCAGCCGGACAGCGCGACCGCGCGGTTCGTGCTGGCGCTGTGCGACGATCCGCACCTGCGCGAGCGCTATCGCGACGATCCCGCCGCGGCCGTCGCCGGCTGGCCGGGGCTGGCGCCGCGCGAGCGTGAGCTGCTGAGCCGGCGCGATGCCGGCGCGATC